>JAZBOS010000094.1 GCA_036351255.1 Bacteroides sp. | reverse complement strand
CCTGGTCGATGGGGGCAGTGTGGGTGCGGTTACCAATTATACCTTCACCAGCGTTACCGCCAACCATACCATCTCAGCAAGCTTTGCAGAGATCCCGCCCACCATGTACACCCTTACAGTGAATATCGTGGGGATGGGGGATGTCCTTGTAAACAGCATTGCTTACACTGCACCGGTTCAGGCTGAAGAAGGTGCTTCCCTCAGCCTGCAGGCAATAGCCGATATGGGATGGGTGTTTGATGGATGGACCGGTGACCTGGTATCCACCAATGCCACAGAAACCATCCTGATGAATGAGGATAAGACCATCACCGCAACCTTCACTGAAATCCCGCCCACCATGTATGCCCTCACCGTAAATATTGTGGGGATGGGCGATGTTCTGGTCAACAGTGTGGTTTACTCCATGCCGGTTGAAGCAGAAGAAGGAACGACCCTCAACCTGCAGGCAGTTGCCGATATGGGATGGATGTTTGAAGGTTGGACTGGTGACCTGGTATCCACCAATGCAATGGAAACCATCCTTATGGATGCAGACAAGACCATCACGGCGACATTCACCGAAATACCGCCCACCATGTACACCCTTACGGTAAATATCGTAGGCATGGGTGATGTCCTTGTGAACAGCGTTGCATATACCGTACCGGTTCAGGCTCAAGAAGGCGCTTCCCTCAACCTGCAGGCAGTTGCCGATATGGGATGGATGTTTGAAGGTTGGACTGGTGACCTGGTATCTACCGACGCCACAGAAACCATCCTGATGGATATGGACAAAACCATCACAGCGACTTTCACTGAAGAAGCCATGATGTACACCCTGACGCTGGTGGCCGATCCAATGGATGGAGGCATCCTGGATGGCGCAGGAAGCTATGCCGCAGGAACCCCTGTAATGGTTTATGCTTATCCAAACGCCAATTATCTGTTCGTAAACTGGACCTGGGGTGAAACCATTGTCAGCTACGATTCTTCCTTTGAATTTACCATGCCGGAGGAGAATGTCACCCTTGTGGCTCACTTCGAGCTGATGGAATATGTGTATTGTGCATACAGCCAGGGTTACTGGTTTGCTAAACCGCAGACCGTATGGCCCTATGATGTGATCGTTGGCGGGATGTCCTTCAACCAGGAAGAAGGGATGGCTTTCTGGCCATCGAACACCCCAACCAAACGGGCATTCACCCAGTACGCTGCCATTTTCCTCAGCGGGGTCACCCTCAGTGAGTTCCCAGAACTGGAAGCTGCTATGATGCTGATTGACGATTACTTTGCCAACGTTTATCCCGAACCTGCCGGAAAAGAAATCAACCGGGCTGCCGGATTCATTGGCGAATGGATCGAAATGAACGAGTGCTATGACAATTACCAGGGTTTGGCTGACCTTGACCTGATCAGCAATCATTCAGAGGACCTCAGCTGGTATGCAAAAGCCTACCCGAATCCCTTCAGGACCGAAACCAACATCGAATTCATGGTGGAAGAAAACCTGAATGTAACCCTCGAAGTGTTCAATATGGTGGGTGAACGCATCACGGTACTCTTCGATGGCCCCGTTGAAGCCTTCGAAAAGCACACCGTCACCCTCAGGATGAAGGACAGGTACACTGGATTCTATTTCTATCGCTTAAGGGCAGGAGATAAAATCCATACCGGCAGACTGATTATGGTTAAATAATCCTTTGCCCGGAAACGGAAAAAGGCCGTCTGGAGAGATTTACTTCAGACGGCCTTTTTATTATCCCCGCCTGCTGAATAGCCCATTCAACAAGGGTTTTCTGACCTTTTGTCTTTTGGTTCCTTAAGAGAAATTCAATACCATTTTCTGAGTTAATACGGAGTTAATACGGAGTTAATACGGTTTAAACCGAATAAACTCCGTATTAACTATTAGCCTGGCAGGAATTGAATACGATGAAAAAATTAAAAATTATCGGAGAAAACCCTGAAAACAGCCCTTGGCTTAATGAGCAAGAAAACCATGTAAATCCCGAAATTTTTGTCTTATGAAAAAAAATTTCAAAAAAAGTCGTTAAAAATTTGTTTTTTGTCTACGAATATATATCTTTGCGGTAACAAAAAATGAATTTTGCAGAAAATTCCATGGTATTCTGCCTCCAAAACTCAGGTTCCATGGGTTTTTTCAAACTTCTAAGTCCGACAAGTTAGTTTGAAACTGCTCAGAAAAATACCTCCCCATTTCGAAGGCCGTGGCTTGCCTGCCAACGGTCAATTGCATTATTTTTTGGCAATAAAACTGAATTCGGGCCGAATAAATTGGAGTTCGAATGGTTTTTTTAATATATTTACAGATCACTCCGGCTTGAAAAAAACGTTCTTTTGTCCGACATATCCTCCCTTACCTTTTTTTTCAGAACCAAATTTTTACACATATGAAAAAAACTTTACCCTCCCCACTTGGCGAAAAAACAAGCGCAAAAAGATGGCTGTTTTTTCTGTTGGTTAATTTCCTGGCAATTGGCAGTTTAAGCGCCCAGGAAAACCTGAACATCTCTCTTGCAGGTCCGGTGACGGCCGACCCGGGTGATTTGATCACCTACACGATCACTTATTATAACAGCGGGGTTACGCCTGCCCAGAATGTGGTGATCACCCATCAGCTGCCCTTACTTGACCAATTTACCTATGTGTCCTCAACCCCGGCAGGGGTTGTCAGTGGAAACACCATCACCTGGACCTCGGCTGAGATCCCCGCCCTGGCCTCATTGGGCAGCGGGGCACAAAGCATTACAGTGAATGTTCGTGCTGGCACCCCGGGAGACGGGGTAACCGGAGCACTTGAAGGTTATTATATGCCAGGTCCGACCAACAATCTTGTCAGCTTTGCCCAGATACAGAGCAATGTGACCACCACACCCGTCCTGAGCAATTCCTTAACCACCCTGGTTACCCAGTATTGCGGTGCACAAATGAATGACGTGAATGCTGTCGTAAAATCGGCATCAAATTCCAATGTGGTAGGTTTGCTCCAGATCATCAATACAGGGAATATTTACGACTCCTATGATCTTTCCCACACCAATCAGCAATGCCCCGGAGGAGAGCCCTTTGACCCCCTGACCCTCAACTTTGTTGATATTGACGGTAATCCCGTTTCAACTACAGGCTGGCTGGCACCTGGAGAAGGTTTCATTGTCTTCTTGCAAATAACTGCCCCAAATGGTAGCAACCCCGGCAAATACAGTTGTCACACCCTTACAGCCTTATCAACCCTTTGCAATACTCCTTTCCAATCATTAATGAGGACCTATATTGACGGAGCCCCAAAAGAGCCCCTGATTTATCTCACAAAATTGGATTCAAAGGATCCTGTTCAAAGCGGGGATACCCTGATTTACACCATATTTGCTTATAACTCAAATGATGATTATATTGCTAACAACTTCCAAATCACGGACATTTTCCCGAGCAATATAACCATCATTGGCACCTCTTACTATCAGGAAATTTCAACCTTTGTTTCTTCAACTGAAAACTCCTGGACCTTTTCTGAACTCCCTGAAGGAATGGAATATGCCATTTACATAACCATTGAAGCCATTGTAAATGATAACGCGGATTTTTGTACTGGAGAGATTCACAATGTGGTTAATGCAACCTACACTTATGGTCCTCAAAACACTGATGGGTCAGCATCGACTCAATCCTTTACGACCATCCAAAACTACCCTGACCTGTTAGTCACAAAAACCGGGATCTCTGATCCTTTTCCTGCAGAACCAGGGGGTACAATTACTTATACCATTTCTTATGAAAACATAGGGACTTGTGTTGCAACAAATGTTGAACTAACAGATGTTTACGATAACTTATATACTGAGAACCCAATCTTTGTTTCCGGGCCTTCAGGAAACATTTCTGGCAATAACATTACCTGGAACATAGGAACTCTTGTTCCCGGGGCTTCAGGAAGCGTGAGTTATACGGTTGACATTTTAGGATTGAGCGCCTTTATGCCTGGTACAACCCCCATCATTAACCTGGCATCCATCAGTGGTTTTGAAACGGAACTGAACCTGGAAAACAACACAAGCTCACACATCGAGTATGTTTACAACCTTCCTGATTTAAGCATAAGCAAAACCGTTTCCCCTGACCCAATCCAAGTTGGAAGCAATGCCACCTATACCCTGACCATTTCCAACACGGGTGATATTGCAGCCACCGGGGTGATGGTAAAAGATTTCCTTCCTGACAACCTGACTTTTGTTTCGGCCAGCGATGGCGGAACCCTAAATGTTGACGGGGATGTTGAATGGCCAGCTTTGGCTTCACTTGCCCCGGGCGGAAGTTTCACCCAGACCATCACCGTTACCCCTACTTGTGCCGCCATCGGGAGCGTCACCAACATGGCTGAAGTTTACAGTGATCAGAACGATGCCAATGAAGCGGATAATACGTATGAACTAATCTCGCAGGTGGTGGACCTGGTACCCCCGGTCATTTCCCAATGTCCGGCAGGTTATACCCTTGAAGGATGTTCCGTCGGGGACATCACCGGACTGGTATATTCTGAAACCCCTGTTTCGCTTACCCTTCAGGAATGGACAGACGCCGGAGGCGTAGCCAGCGATAATTGCGGGGTAACTGAATGGGGTTACGTGGACAGCAGTGACGGCCAATGCCCCATTGTGGTGACCCGCACATGGACTGTAAAGGATGCCAGCGGCAATGCTACCACTTGCACACAAACCATAAATATTGACGACACCATTGCCCCCACCTGGACAACCAGCGCCGGCGATCTTGACGTTACCGTGGAATGCAGCGATGCAGCCGCACTGACTGCCGCTCAGGCACTCTTCCCGGTAGCTAGCGATAACTGCGATGCAGACGTTTCAAATATTGATAAGGTATCCGGAAGCTTTGTGGCAGGTTCTGAATGTTCACAGGCCGGCACTTATACAAATACCTGGACCGTTACCGATGAATGCGGCAACACCAGCGCTACTTACACCCAGGTGATCACTGTGGTTGATACCACTGCACCTGTCATTTCAACACAAGCCCAGGATCAAACCGTTGAATGCGATGGGACTGGAAATACCGCTGACCTCAATGCCTGGCTGGCCAGCAATGGCGGTGCCGTGGCTGCAGATGCCTGTGGGGATATAACCTGGAGCAACAACTTTACTGCCCTCAGCGATGGCTGTGGGGCTACCGGAAGCGTAACCGTGACCTTCAGAGCAACTGATGATTGTGGTTTGTTCAGTGAAACAACCGCCACGTTTACCATTGTCGATACCACTAATCCGGTATTCACCACCATTCCCGAAAACCTTACCGTGGAATGTGATGGAAGCGGTAATACGACACAACTCAACAACTGGCTGGCCGATGTTGCCGCTTCCGATGGCTGTGGCAGCGTGACCATCACCAACGACTTTATTGCTCTCAGCGATCTTTGCGGGGCAACAGGTTCGGCTACCGTCAACTGGACGGCTGAAGATGACTGTGGTAATACCACTACCACTTCGGCTACCTTCACCATTGTCGACACCACTGATCCGGTATTCACAACCATTCCCGTTGATTTGACCGTGGAATGTGATGGAAGCGGTAATACAACACAACTCAACAACTGGCTGGCCGATGTAGCCGCTTCCGATGGCTGTGGAAGCGTGACCATCACCAACGACTTTACTGCTCTCAGCGATCTTTGCGGGGCTACCGGTTCAGCAACGGTCACCTGGACTGCTGAAGATGACTGTGGTAATACCACTACCACTTCGGCTACCTTCACCATTGAAGATACCACTGATCCGTTATTCACAACCATTCCTGAAAACCTTACCGTGGAATGCGATGGTGCTGGCAATACCACTGACCTGAATGATTGGCTGGCCAATGTGGCTGCCAACGATGGCTGTGGCAGCGTGACCATAACCAATGACTTTGAAGCTCTCAGCGATCTTTGCGGGGCTACCGGTTCAGCTACCGTCACCTGGACCGCTGAAGATGACTGTGGCAATACCACCACTACTTCGGCTACCTTCACCATTGAAGATACCACGAGTCCGGTGTTCACAACCATTCCCGTTGATTTGACCGTGGAATGTGATGGAAGCGGTAATACAACACAACTCAATAACTGGCTAACCAATGTAGCCGCTACCGATGGCTGTGGCAGCGTGACCATTACCAATGACTTTGAAGCTCTCAGCGATCTTTGCGGGGCTACCGGTTCGGCAACGGTCACATGGACGGCTGAAGATGACTGTGGTAATACCACTACCACTTCAGCTACCTTTACCATAGCCGATACCCAGGCACCTTTCATCAACACCACTCTTCTTACTGACCTGACCCTGGAATGTGATGGCACCAGTGATCCTGATGGAGAAATTGCTGCATGGCTAATTGCCAATGGTGGAGCTACCGCTGGCGATAACTGCGGTACCGTTACCTGGAGCCATGACTTTGAAGCACTTTCTGATGGTTGCGGGGCTACTGGAACTGCATTGGTGACTTTCACCGCTACCGATGACTGTGGGTTGTCGTCAACTGTTTCTGCTAACGTAACCATTGAAGATACCACCCCTCCGGCATTTACCTGTCCTGACAATATTATCGTGACCGCAGACCCAGGGCAGGATTATGCTAGCGTGGTGATCCCTGTACCTGTTGTAATAGAAAGCTGCGGTACGGTAACCCTGGTGAATGACTTTACCCTTACCGACAATGCCAGTGGGCAATATCCCCTGGGTACCACCACCGTTGTTTATACGGCTACCGACGAATGCGGCCTGGTGACCACATGCAGTTTCACGGTTACGGTAAACGACGATGAACCACCGGTGATTTCCTGTCCCCCGGCTATTACCGTAAATTGCATCTCCCAGGTACCAGAGCCCTATGCCAATTATGCTGCATTTGTTGCTGCAGGCGGTTCGGCCACCGATAACGATGCTATCAATGAAAGCAGCTTTACCATGGTCAGTGAAACCAGTGATGGCTTAAGTTGCCCTGAAACCATTACGCGCGTATACCAGATCGCTGATGTGGATGGCAACGTGTCTGTCTGTTCACAATCCATTGTTGTGGATGATCAGGTTGATCCGGTATTCACCACCATTCCTGAAAACCTGACTGTGGAATGTGATGGTGAAGGCAATGCCTCTGAACTGAATGTTTGGTTGGCCAATGTGGCTGCTACGGATAATTGTGGTGAAGTGACAATTACAAATGACTTCACTGCCCTCAGCGATCTTTGTGGGGCAACAGGTTCAGCTACCGTCATCTGGACGGCTGAAGATGACTGCGGTAATGCCACTACCACTTCAGCTACCTTCACCATTGTCGATACCACTGACCCGGTGTTCACCATCATTCCTGCTGATCTGACCGTGGAATGCGATGGCGCTGGAAATACCGCTCAGTTGAATGACTGGCTGGCTGATGTAGCTGCAACTGATGGTTGTGGCAACGTGACCATTTCCAACAACTTCACAACCCTCAGCGATGACTGCGGGGCCACGGGAAGTGCTATGGTTACCTGGACCGCTGAAGATGACTGTGGTAATACCACGACCACTTCGGCTACCTTCACCATTGTCGATACCACTGCCCCGGTGTTCACAATCATTCCTGCTGACTTGACATTGGAATGCGATGGCACTGGAAATACTACTCAGTTGAATGACTGGCTGACTGATGTAGCTGCAATTGATGGTTGTGGCAGCGTGACCATTTCCAACAACTTCACCGCCCTCAGCGATGAGTGCGGGGCTACTGGTTCTGCTACCGTCACTTGGACTGCTGAAGATGACTGTGGTAATACCACGACCACCTCGGCTACCTTCACCATTGTCGATACCACTGACCCGGTGTTCACCACCATTCCTGAAAACCTTACCGTGGAGTGCGATGGCGCTGGAAATGCCACTGAACTGAATGACTGGTTGGCCAATGTAGCCGCTACCGATGGCTGCGGTGCAGTAACCATTACCAATGACTTTACTGCCCTCAGCGATGAGTGCGGGGCTACTGGTTCTGCTACCGTCACCTGGACTGCTGAAGATGACTGCGGTAATACCACTACCACTTCGGCTACCTTCACCATTGTCGATACCACTGACCCGGTATTTACCACCATTCCTGATAACCTTACCGTGGAATGCGATGGCGCTGGAAATACCGCTCAGTTGAATGACTGGCTGGTCAATGTAGCCGCTACCGATGGCTGTGGTACAGTTACCATTACCAATGACTTTACCGGACTCAGTGATCTTTGCGGGGTCACCGGTTCAGCAACGGTTACTTGGACGGCTGAAGATGACTGTGGTAATACCACTACCACTTCGGCTACCTTCACCATTGAAGATACCACTGACCCGCTGTTCACCGTTGTCCCGGATGATTTGACCGTGGAATGCGATGGCGCTGGAAATACCGCTCAGTTGAATGCCTGGCTGGCCGATGTAGCTGCAACTGATGGTTGTGGCAGCGTTACCATTTCCAACAACTTCACCGCCCTCAGCGATGAGTGCGGGGCTACTGGTTCTGCTACCGTCACCTGGACTGCTGAAGATGACTGTGGAAATACTGCAACTACTTCAGCGACTTTCACCATTGAGGATACCACACCTCCGGCATTTTTCTGCCCTGATGATATTATTGTGACAGCAGATCCAGGACAGGATTTTGCTACGATAGTCATTCCCATACCAGTGGTTAGCGAAACCTGCGGAACGGTAGTCCTCGAAAATGATTACACCCTCACCGACAATGCCAGCGGACAATACCCACTAGGCATAACCACCATTACCTATACGGCTACCGATGAATGTGGACTGGTAACCACCTGCAGCTTTACGATTACCGTAAACGACGATGAACCACCGGTGATTTCATGTCCCCCGGCCATTACCGTTAACTGCATCTTTGAGGTGCCCGAGCCCTATGCCGATTATGCTGCCTTTGTTGCTGCAGGCGGGCTGGCAAGCGATAACAGCGCCATCGATGAAAGCAGCTTTATGTTGCTTAGTGAAACCAGCGATGATCTGAGTTGCCCTGAAACCATTACGCGTGTATACCAGATCGCTGATGACGGTGGCAACCTTTCCAGCTGTTCACAGATCATCATCGTTGATGACCAAGTGGCCCCGTTATTTACCACCATCCCCGAGGATTTGACCGTGGAATGCGATGGTGAGGGCAACACCGCTGAATTGAATGTCTGGCTGGCGGATGTGGCTGCTACAGATAACTGTGGTGATGTAATCCTTACGCATGACTTTGAAGGGTTAACCGACGGTTGTGGTGCTACAGGAAATGCTACCGTAACCTGGACTGCAACCGACGATTGTGGAAATACTGCAACAATTTCCGCTACCTTTTCCATTGAAGATACCACAGCACCCACCATTACTTGCCCCGACTCTCCCATTGTGGTAGTCATCGGTGCTGATGAAACGGGTTATGTGGCAGAAGGTGGTGAATTTGATCACCTGGGTATCGATGATATCTGTGGTGAAGTTACGGCAACCCATAACCTGGAACATAGCAGTGAAACCACCCTGGATGGCTATGAGTTCCCGCTGGGGGACACTGAAGTGATCTGGACCGTTACCGACGATTGCGGTAATACGACTGAGTGCAGTTTCATTGTAACGGTATATGCCCCATCATTATTGGTGACTAAAACGGCTGATCCGCAAACCTACAGCAATGTGGGCGAGGAAATCAACTACACGATCACCGTCACCAATAATGGTAATGCAACGCTTACCGATGTGGTTGTAACCGACCCGCTGACCGGTCTTGACTTTACCATCGAGACCCTGCTGCCCGGGGAAACCGCTACTTTCAATGAGACCTATATCATTACTTACGATGATCTGTTTAATGGCAGCGTAGAGAACACAGCACTGGCTTCCGGATTTGATCCCGAAGACAATGAAGTGACCCAAAGTGACACCGAGATCATTTATGTAGTTCTTGATGAGCTTCAAATCACCCTGGTAAGTCAGACCAACGTCCTGTGCTTTGGTGATGAGACTGGTGCTGCAGAAGTCCAGGTGGCTGGTGGACTTTACCCCTATACCATTATCTGGTACACTGATCCGGAGCAAACTGGAACAACAGCTACAAACCTTCCTGCAGGAACCTACGTGGTCATAGTTACGGATGCCTTGGGCAATACTGCCACCATTACTGTGATTATCACCCAACCTGAGGCACCCCTCAATATTACCTACCAGGTAACCAATGTGCTGTGTAACGGAGCTGCAACAGGTGCCGTTGATGTCCAGGTGTTTGGTGGAACGCCCCCCTATAGCTTCAATTGGAGCAACGGGGCCACTACCCAAAACATCAGTGAGCTGTTTGCAGGAACCTATTCAGCAATCATCGAGGATGCGAATGGCTGTCTTTTGGATCTTGAGGTCGAGATAACTGAACCGGATGCTCTATATATCAGTGACATTGTCATTGAAGGAGTGCTTTGTATGGTAGACGAGGAAGGCTCCATCCAGTTTAGCGTAGGCGGAGGCGTGACACCTTACACCTATCTCTGGAGCAACGGTGCAACCACCGCTGGACTGGTCAATGTTCCCGGCGGCGATTACTGGGTAGAAGTAACGGATGCCAATGGCTGCCTGCTAAGCTATGATTTCTTTGTTCCTTACCAGGAAGAGGATTGTGAACTCAGGTTCCCGCAAGGAGTAAGCCCCGATGGCGATGGCTTCAACGACACTTGGGTGATTAATGGCCTGATCCGGTTCCCGAACAACAATCTCAGGATATTTAACCGTTGGGGTACTATTGTCTTCGAGGCAGCGCCCTACCAAAATGACTGGGATGGACGCCCCAACAGGGGACGACCTGCTGACGGACCCGATGGCATCCTGCCTACCGGCACCTATTTCTATGTCATTGAACTGGAGCCCGGAATGAATATCCATTCAGGATATATCTATCTGGTAAAATAATTTAAACAAGACCTATTTATCTCTGAAAAGAGCTAAACATAAAATCCTCTCAAAATGAAAAAGATATTTGGAATACTCCTTTTGCTGGCCCTCTTTCTCGGTGAGAAAGCCCAAGCGCAGCAAGTCCCCATGTACGGCCAGTATATCTTCAACAACTCTGTGATCAACCCTGCACAGGCTGGCGTACGCGATAAAAATCAATGGGGTGTTTTAGGAAGGTATCAATGGGTCGGGGTGGATGGCGCCCCGACCACCCATACCGCCTTCTTCAACTTCCGCCTGCCGGCCAACCTGGGCCTTGCCGTTGGCATTTACCAGGACAACATTGGACCGGTAAGAGACTTCACCCTTCAGACTGACGTGGCCTATCACGCCCAGATCTCTGAAAATTGGTATCTCTCAGGAGGTTTGCGACTGCTTACCTCCAGCATCAAGGTCAACCTGCTCGACCTGGAAAATGTGGACCACAACGACCCTTATTTCAACCAGAACCTTTCATCCGGTCTCCACTTTAACGTGGGAGCGGGGCTGGTGGCCTTCTCTGAAAAGACTTTTTTCGGCGTTTCCCTGCCTAAGGCCCAGCGCAAAGGGTTTGGCGACAAAAACAATGAGGTTAATATGGTTTCCAGGCACTTGTTTGTTTATGGCGGGAACACCTTCGATTTGTCAGACAACTTTGTGGTTACCCCTAGCGCCTTATTCAAAACCAGCGAAAAAGCTCCCTCACAAATTGACATCAATGCGATCTTTGGATACAATGAGATCTTCGATTTTGGCCCCATGCTTAGATCCAATTTTACTGAAAGCTGGATGGATGCCGTTGGGTTCCTTGTGGGCATTCACCTGACCGAAAACTGGTATTTCGGATACATGTTTGAATATCCCACCAACGACATGAACCTGGTGACGCGTCAAACCCATGAGGTTTCCCTGCGGTATTTATGGGGTTCGAAAGAGCAGATCCACATCCGTTCGCCCAGGTACTTCCTTTAGGAAATAAATCACACATGTTGAACCACAACAAAAAGGAAAAAATTTGAATGAAATAACCCGGCATTCAAGAATCAGACTGGTGCTTTTGCCTGGTTATTCCATGTGACCTTTGTATTGACAAAAACTATTCCATATGAAAACATTTTACCAAAACATGACCGTTTTTCTTTTCCTGGTTTTTGGCCTGGGGTTTTATGCCATCGGGCAGGGAAATATCCTACCCCCGGAATTGATTGGCGCTGACCTGGAAAAGGTGCAAACGGATCTCAAGAAAGCCATCGAGGCAGGACAGGATAG
The DNA here is from genome assembly GCA_036351255.1 of Bacteroides sp. Taxonomy (NCBI): domain Bacteria; kingdom Pseudomonadati; phylum Bacteroidota; class Bacteroidia; order Bacteroidales; family Bacteroidaceae; genus Bacteroides; species Bacteroides sp. Next base: position 121,580 of record JAZBOS010000094.1, on the reverse strand, counting down.
CCTTACCATTAACCTGGCAGAGGTATATTTTTTCGAAGGGAAGTATCAGGAGGCCCTGCAGACATATCAGAAGGCCGACAGCCTGGGCCTGGTCACCACTGCAGAGCAGAAACGCAACTACACCCATGCGGCCCGGAAGCTGAACACCAGCTCGCCTTACGATACCCCAACGGGGTATTTTAACCAGAGCTGGACCTTTGATGCCAATTTGCAGACCTTCTGCGGAAACTCTGCCAATGAAGACTTCGCCCCATTCAAATGGAACGACCTGCTTTTCGTTACCTCTTCACGGAATGCTTCACGGCGAATCTACGATTACACCAGTAAGCCTTTTCTTGATGTCTTTGCTTTTACGGGTGACTGCGAACCAGTGAGTCTTCCCAGGTTTCTGCCACGCGACCTCAATACGCGTTTGCACGATGGACCTATCGCCATTTCAGCTGATACCAACCTGGTGGTCATTACCCGCAATTATGAAAAACCCAACGAAAATGGTTTCCATAACCTTTATATGGAATATTTTGTCAGGGAAAACGGGGATTGGCAGAAAGGCATAAAATTTCCCTTTGCCAACGAGAACTACTCAGTCCAGCACCCCTTCTATCACGATGGGGAAAGCACTCTTTACTTTGCCTCAAATTTCCGCGGAGGACAGGGGGGATTCGACCTGTATAAGGCAAAGTGGAATGGCATAGACTGGGAGACTCCTGTGAACCTTGGGCCTGTGGTGAACTCCTCCTATGATGAGGTCTTCCCTTCCTTTACCCTTGAAGGCGATCTGGTTTACTCTACCAACCATATAGAGACTATGGGTGGTCTTGACCTGGTGCTTTTTAAGGATGGCCTGCGCACCCTGTTCCCCGAACCCTTCAATACCGCAAACGACGACTTTGCCCTGATCTTTGAGAATGCCAATCAGGGATACTTGTCCTCAAACCGCACCGGTGGTACATTTGGAGATAATATTTACACCTTCGAGATCCCCATTCCGGCTCCTGTGGAATATTTCTTCATTGCAAAAGTGGTTGACAAGGAAACCGGCGACCCCATTGAAGGTGCCCTGGTAGCCTTCTCTTCATACGGCAGGAGTATTTCGGGCAGTGTCCTCACCGACAATACCGGGGAGGCGAATATGTTCAAAAGCGTGGCCGATGTCCCGGAATTCCAGTTTGATATCAGCAAACCAGAATACAACACCCTGGAAATGATTACCAGCGCGTTTGAGATTTCCGGGACCCACTATAAGATTACCTTCTCACTGGAGAAACGCACTGAACCCATTGTGGCAGAGGTACCCAAGCCCACATCCGGTACCATTATCCTGTATTTTGAAAACGATGTACCTGCAGCCGTTCAAGGTGGCCTGTCAGCCATCAGGGGATATGATCAAACCCACAGGAACTTCCTGGAAGCCCGTTCTACCTATCGGCAGCAAACGGTTAGCTCTCAGGAAGACCTCAATGCTTTCTTTACCGATGTGGAAGGAGGCATGCAGGAACTCGACCAGTTTGCACGCTTCCTCTTCGAAGAACTTAAAAATGGCGAAAAGTTCCTCATTGACCTGGCTGCCTATGCCAGCCCACTGGCCTCAAACGAATACAACGTCCGCCTGTCAGAACGGAGGAATGCCTCCGTGAAGAATTTCTTAAACCAATGGCAGAATGGTGCCTTGACGACTTACCTGGCTGACGGCAGCCTTCGTTTTGTTGACAAGGCTTATGGCGACAGCCAGGCTCCTGCAGGAATCTCCGACAGCCCTGCCAACCGAAGCGAATCGGTTTACAGTGTGAAAGCATCCAGGGAGCGCCGGGTGGCTATGTTCTGGAAAAAAGTGACTGAAGAAACAGGGGACGTGCTCCAAAATGAGACAACCAACCCAAAGGATTATTATATCGTTGTCGGAAGTTTCAGAAACAAACGATCGGCTGAAACGGTCATGAACCAAGTCTCAAGACAAGGAGCGCCAGCTCCCGGAATCCTCGAAGAGCAGGAAAAAGGACTCTTCCGTGTTTATTTCAACCGTTACCCCATGCTTGAGCAGGCCCGCACCGAGCTTCCCCAAGTAAGGCAAACCATCACAAGCGATGCCTGGATCGTAAGTTTGTAAGGGATTATTCAAAATAAAACAGGGGCTGCAGTTGACTGCAGCCCCTGTTTTTTTATCCCCCAGAAAGAATTTTAGTCTTGACCTGGAACCAGAAATTTATCACCGGTCACTTCAATGATAAGCCGCAGCCACCATTCGGGGTACTGGGGATGTTCCACCTGGGGATAGCGTCCATAGCGATTGGTCAGGAACTCACCGTTTTCCTCACGCTTCAGGTTGCCATCCAGGTGTTTCACCATCAGGAAACGAAACAATTCCTCCCATTTTTGTACCGTGTAATCGGCTGAGTTCACGGAAAACTCCGTCACAAAAGCTTTGGCCATTTCAGGATCTTCCTGATACAATGCTGTTGCGGTTTGGTCAATGGCAGGTACCATTGTAAAGAAGCGATCCTCCAGCTCTTGCTGTACCTTCAGTACGTCGGGTATGATCATGCTGTAACGCAGGTAGGCTAAGTGGGCTACCTTATTAAATACCCAGAAAGCGGCATCGTCAGAATACTCAAGGATATGACCGTTGCCTTCGGCATAGCTGCGGGGGGCCCGTTGCATCCCTGCATACATCGGGACATAGACCGTTGAATTGGCATCATCGACCCCAAACCAAAGGAGGCCTCCTACCGGGTCCGGGTAGTCCCTGCGCAACTGTGCAATATAAGAAAAGGCCGTTTGTTGAGTGGCCGTGGTGCGTTCGTGGAAGTATTGTTTGCCATCCACTTCCCAGGTCATGGGACGCCAGCGATAAGGCAAGCCCCAGGGACCAGCACCAATGTCAACACTCATATCAAAATCGGTTCCATCCAGGTGATCGCGTTTGAAGCTCATCAGGTCTTGCACCGACAGTTTACGCTCCGGCTTGATGTATAGCGGCATGCGTTCGTCCGTATCATATCCCATGGCATAGTCCATATAGGGCTCCATGTCGCTGTTGACTTCCTTGAACATGCTCCACACCCTGGCTTCGCAAAACCTCAGGGCACCAAAATCAAGGGGAGCATAGGTGTCTGAGAAGCTGAAACCGGTATCCGGGCCATCGTAATACCCCTTTCGTCGGGCATAGCTAACCACATCGTGGGCATATACCGTAGATATGCCGGGCTCGTTGATGAGGTGCAGGTTCTTGCTGCTAATAGAGGTCGTAAGATTTTCCCGGTCAAACTGCATGATGCGGGCCTGGTTGGCATGGGCTGATATGTAACCGTCAGGAATGCGGATAGCTACCCACAATGCTCCTTTATCGGCATTGTAATATTCGCCCTTGCTTTGGTCGTACTGCCAATCAGTCCCTTTGCCAACGATCTCCATGATCCAGACTTCATTTGGGTCGGCAATGGAAAAGGATTCACCCCCGCCGTAATAGCCGTATTCCTCAACCAGCTCGGCAATAACCTTTATGGCTTCACGGGCCGTAGCCCCTCGCTGCATGGCCATAAACATCAGGCTGCCATAATCAATACCCCCGGTGGTATCGTTCAGTTCAGGACGTCCCCCAAAGGTGGTCTCCCCAATGGCTACCTGTTTCTCATTCATAAACCCAATCACGGTGTACAGATAAGGCGGGTTGGGAATTTTCGCCAGGGGCTTATGGGTTCCCCGATAATAAGCCTGATAATAGGATTCCTCGGGCTGAGGACCCCCCGGAAGGTAATACAATTCCCCATAGCGGATGTGCGAATCGGCAGCATAGCTGATCATTGATGACCCATCCGCCGAGGCGCCGGGCGTCACCAAGTAACTCGTGCAGGCCAGGACAGCAAGGCTGATCAGGCTGAAAAAGAATACAAACAGGATACGAATGGAATGTTTCATTGCTTTTTATATTGATGATTGATTTTTTCGGGATCGCAAATATAACCAAAAAAAATTCAAGGCTTTATAAATCAGAATGTATTGAAATACTTATGATTATTCAATAAATACAATAAGAACATAATTCACCAACAATAAAAAATTTCTTTAACCAGAGTGTATGTAAACATTTGGCATGATTTATTGTTAAAGTTGCATCAAAAATCACTTGGTTCCTTCATGGCATTCCGCAAGGGCATACACCGAAACATTCTCTGGATCCTTATCCCGATGGTGCTTGCGTTATATTATAACCAGGCAGCCAACTGGCATTTACACGTGCTCAACAATGGGCTGGTGGTCGAGCACGCCCACCCCTACCAGAAAGACCAAATTCCAGGGACCCCCTATCAGCAGCACCAGCATTCCGCGTTCGAATACTTTGCCCTTGCGCAGAAATCCAATCTAGTAACCCTTTTGGTTGTTGTAGCAGCATTGCTGTTTTTTTTCCCTGTAAGGCCCTTTCTGAGGGCCATCTTACCTTCTCCCCCTTACTTTAAGCAGTTTCATGGCTCTCTGAGCCTCCTCAGAGCACCACCCCCCATTCTTTAAAACAAGGGTCATCACCTGACTCGCCCCCCTTTCCCTAATCCAATTTATATTACTGCAAGATCCCCGACAGGGTATTGTTTTTGCAGAGTATGATCATTGAAAGTCAATTATTTGCAGACAGATATGAAAAAAATATTGCTTATCCTTTTCATCCTGAATTTTTGGATAATTCATCCTCAATTTGCCAATCCGGCAGAGTCCCGCCCGGTCACCGATGCCAACTTGTTTGGTCACGTGATCGATACCGAAACGGGCGAACACATCCCCTTCATCAATTTGTTGATTGAGGGCACCCGGATCGGAACCATCACCGACGCCTCAGGGCATTACATGCTGACCAACCTTCCTGTGGGCGAACACGTCCTCATTGTGCAGGGGATGGGTTACGAAACCACCCGGATGCCATTCACCGCCATTGCCCAGCGCACTCTAGAGTTGGACATCGCTGTAAGTTCAACCCACATTGCCCTCGATGAGATTATCATCACGGCATCCCCTACGGCCAGCGGCTTTCGTTACCAACCCGACAAGCGTTTCACGGGCGAAGACCTGCAGCGGCGCAGTGAAGCCAGCTTTGGCGAAATGCTTAACGGCGAATCCGGCATAACCATGCGCAGCATGGGCTCAGCGCCTGCCCGGCCGGTGATCCGCGGCCTCGACGGCGACCGGATCCTGGTGCTGCAGAATGGCGAGCGGATGGGTGACATCTCTGAGACCTCGGCCGACCATTCTATTGCCCTCGACCCCCTGGCAGCAAGCCGGGTTGAAGTCGTCAGGGGACCTGCCAGCCTGCTGTATGGCTCAAGCGCCCTGGGCGGTGTAATCAACCTGATGACCACCGACATCCCTGATGATACCGACCCCGGTACCTCCGGCATCCTCTCCCTTCAGGGTGCCTCCGTAAATACTATGGGGGCGGGATTCGGTCGGATTACCCACAGCCGTGACCCCTGGGCCGCCTCTGCAAGGTTCTCCTACCGCAAATCAGGAAATACAAACACCCCTGCAGGAAGTATTCCCGGTACCTATATGAATAACTACGATGGTTCACTGGGCTTTGGATTCAACAAGGGTCAAAACCTTGGGGGCCTCAGCCTTTCAATGGCCGGCCAGCATTACGGCTTGCCGGGTCATAGCTTTCACCCGGATGAGAAAGTGGAAATTGAAATGCAACGGCAAACCTTGCAGGGCCGCTGGAATTACCAGCGCAATGGTTTTTTTGACAAGGGTCAGATCCGTTTCAATGCTTCCCGCATGCTGCAAGATGAGCTGGAGTTCACGGAATCTGATGGTATCCAGGAGGAAACCATTGGCCTTTCGTTTAAGAAACATACCTTCAGCAGCACGGCGACCATTCAGCATAAGCCTTACAGCCTCTTTGCCCGTGGAGCAATGGGGCTGAGTCTCTACGCCCATCATCTCGACGTCACCGGCTTTGAGGCTTTTACCCCTGGTGAGCGTCGCATGGCCCTGGGGGTTTTCACTTTTCAGGAAATCCCCCTCAGCGACATTTTCCGTCTTCAGGCAGGCATCCGTTTCGACTTCCAGCACACCAGCGCCATCCCCAACGAAGTCTTTACTTCTGCCGAAAACACCCGGAATGCCCTCAACTATTCGGGCTCCATTGGGGTGAACCACCGCCCCCTGCCCGGTTGGGAGATCGGCGGGCAGTTTGCCCGCTCGCACCGCAATCCTAACATACAGGAACTCTTTGCCAATGGGGTACACCTGGGTGCAGGCGTCTTCGAGATCGGAAACACCGCCCTGAAGGATGAGATCGGAAACGGAGGCGATTTCTTCATTCGCTATGCCGGAAACAAGCTGGAAATGGAGCTGGCCACCTTCGTCAACCATTTCTATAACTTCATTATTTTTCAGCCCACTGGTGAAACTGATCCCACGAGCAGCTTTCCGATCTTTGTTTACGAAGGGGATGAAGCCCGCCTGATGGGTGGCGAGCTCTCCCTGGGGTGGAATCCCCTGGAAACCCTGAGGATTGGTCTGGGCCTCGATTATGTGTCGGGGCGCCGCATTGGCAATGGAAAGGAGAACTTGCCTTTCATGCCTCCCCTGCGCTTCAGGGCCGACCTGGAGTATGACCTGGGCTGGGGATGGCTTGGCGGCAAGTTTCTGGCTACTTCGGCCCAAAACAAAATCGCAGCAGAAGAGTTGCCCACCGATGGCTATAGCTTTATTGGACTTTCTGCTGGTATTAGACTCTCGCAGGCTGGCCACCACGTCATCATCCTGCGTGCCGACAACCTCCTGAACACCAGCTATCGCGATCACCTTTCGCGCATGGAAGACCGCAATTATCTTATGCCGGGCAGAAATTTAAATCTGGCCTACCGCTGGTTTTTTTAAACTTTGGCACGGCATTTGATAAAATAAGAAGAGAAACCTTAATATCCCCCTATATATTTCTCTTCATGTTGTTTTGGTTTGTTTGCAAAGCCCGGTTCTACCGGGCTTTTGTATTTTTTGCCATGCCCTGATGATTGTTAATTATCTTTGTAAAAAACACAGCCGATGTCAACCCCCCAAAAGAAGCTTTTCCTGCTCGATGCCATGGCCCTTATCTATCGGGCATATTATGCTTTCAGCAAAAACCCCAGGATTAACTCCAAAGGATTGAACACCTCAGCCATCCTTGGTTTTGCCAACACCCTTACCGAGGTGCTAAAAAAGGAAAACCCTACCCATATCGCCGTGGCTTTTGACTCGAAAGCCCCTACGGTCAGACATACCGACTTTGCCGAATATAAGGCCCAACGTCTGGAGGTACCAGAAGACATCATTGCCTCCCTGCCATATATCCGACAATTGGTGGAAGGCTTCAATATCCCGGTGATTGCCATGGACGGCTATGAAGCTGACGACATCATCGGCACTTTGGCCAAGAAGGCCGAGCGAGAAGGCTTCCAGGTATTTATGATGACGCCTGACAAGGACTTCGGGCAATTGGTTTCAGAAAACATTTTCATGTATAAACCTGCCCGCATGGGCAATGGCGCCGAGATCTGGGGCGTAAAGCAAGTGTGTGAAAGATATGGCATTGAACGGCCTGAACAGGTCATTGACCTGCTGGGGCTCTGGGGCGATGCCTCTGATAACATCCCTGGCGTGCCCGGTATCGGCGAAAAGAAAGCCAAAAACCTGATCCAGGAATTTGATTCCATCGAAAACCTCCTGGAAAACGTCGACCAGGTAAAAGAAAAAAGAAGCCAGGAAAACCTGCGCGCCTATTCCGAACAAGCCATTCTCTCTAAAAAACTCGCCACCATTATTCTGGATGTGCCTGTGGCATTCGACGTGGAAGCCCTGCGCCTGAAAGACCCCAATCCCAAGGCCCTACTCCCCCTCTTCGAAGAACTTGAGTTCCGAACCTTTGCCAAAAGGCTTTTTACGGATACCGAAATGATTCCCGAGGAAAAAGCCCGCCAGGCCGTTGCCCAGACCGGGCAAATGGATCTCTTTGGCGGCACAGGGCTCTTTGATGACGAAGCTTCCGCCGAAGAAAAGCTGGAAAAACTACTTAAAGAAAAGGATTACAAGACCCTGGAGACGGGAAAGCCCCTTGAAGAACTGCTGGCACGAATCCGCAAGGAAAAACATTTCTGCTTTGACACCGAGACTACCGGCCTCGATGTTATCGAAGCCCAGTTAACGGGAATCGCCTTCTGTCTGAAGCCCGGGCAGGCATGGTATTTGCCTTTCCCTGAAGACCAAAAAGAATCGTTGTCACTGGCCAAAACCCTTCGCCCCGTTTTCGAAGACCCAGCCATCGAAAAAACCGGACAAAACCTCAAGTTCGACATTGCCGTACTGCGCAATTACAGCATCCTGACCGAAGGAAAGCTGTTCGACACCATGCTGGCGCATTACCTCCTACAACCCGACATGCGGCACAACATGGACGCGCTGGCGCAGAGTTACCTGGACTATTCCCCGGTAAGCATCGAAGCGCTTATCGGCCGTAAGGGCAAGGGGCAGCTAAGTATGCGTGAGGTCCCCATCGAAAAGGTTACAGCCTATGCCTGCGAAGACGCTGACATTACCCTGCAGCTGCGTGAGGTCTTTGAGCCCATGCTGAAAGAACAAAACCTCCTTGATCTTTTCCATACGGTTGAGACGCCGCTTATTCCCGTCCTGGCCGAGATGGAACGCCACGGAGTAAGCATCAACGAAAAAGCCCTCGACGATTATTCAAAATTGCTGGAAAAACAAATTTCAGACATTGAACAGGAGATATACGAGCTGGCAGGCGTCCGCTTCAATATCGGGTCCCCAAAACAATTGGGCGAGATTCTTTTTGTGAGGCTGAAAGTGTCGGAAAAGGCGAAAAAAACCAAGACCAAACAATACAGCACCTCTGAAGATGTGTTGTCGAAACTGGCCGACAAACACCCCATCATCAACAAGATACTCGATTACCGTTCGCTAACCAAGTTGAAATCGACTTACGTGGATTCCCTGCCCAAACTGGTCAATCCCAAAACCGGTCGCATCCACACCTCTTACAACCAGGCAGTAGCTGCCACGGGCAGGTTGTCATCGAACAACCCCAACCTGCAAAACATTCCCATTCGCACCGAGGAAGGCCGGCTAATCAGGAAAGCCTTTGTGCCGGTCAATAAGGAATTTACTTTACTGGCTGCGGACTACAGCCAAATCGAGCTGCGCATCATCGCTTCCCTCAGCAAGGATGAAGCCATGATGGAGGCGTTTCGACAAAACCTCGACATCCACACCGCCACTGCCGCCAAGGTTTACGAGCTAAGCCTTGATGAGGTGACCCGCGAGATGCGGCGCAATGCCAAGACCGTCAACTTCGGCATCGTATACGGGATTTCAGCTTTCGGGCTGGCCGACAGGCTCAACATCCCCAAGCAGGAAGCTGCCCAGATCATCGACCAGTATTTTGAGAAGTACCCGGGCATCAAACGTTATATGAACGAAACCATTGAATTTGCGCGTACCCACGAATATGTTTCAACCATCATGGGGCGCCGCCGTTACATCAAGGACATCAACAGCGGCAATGCCATGCAGCGGGGTTTTGCCGAACGCAACGCCATCAACGCCCCGGTGCAGGGCTCAGCAGCCGATATGATCAAACTAGCCATGATCGCCATCCACCGCGAAATGAAGGAGAAACAAATGAAGTCGCGCATGCTGATGCAGGTCCATGACGAACTGGTTTTTGAAGTGCAGCTCGACGAGGTGGATGAAATGAAAGCCCTGGTGGAAGACAAGATGAAAAATGCCATGCAACTAGATGTGCCCGTGCTGGTTGAAATGAGCACCGGCAATAATTGGCTCGAAGCCCATTGATCAGGCAGTTTCCTGAGAAGAAAGAATCGGTTCAGAATACACAATCGCCCCTTTAAATATCCAGGGGCGATTTTTTTTCATCTTCACCGGGCTTGGAAGGAAACCCGCATCAGCATTAAAAAAAACACCTCATGAAGGAGCCTTCCCCCTACCAAGGTCGTCCTTTGGTCGTGTCCAGACGAACTAGGCACGACCGTCACACGACCATGGTACGACCATGGTATCGCCATAGTGTATTTTTTAAAAACGAAATGAACTTTTTTTAAAACGAAATTTTTGTGTTTTATGCAGATCAGGTCGCAAAAACAACCTTGGATTCGAGGGACAAAGCTATAAATGTGACAGGTAAGTCGAAAAGCAACAGGTCGAGGAATCCCGCAAAAAAGCCTGAGGGGCACACCAGCATTGCAGAGCGCCCCTCAGGCTTTAAATATTTTTCAGATTCCGGGTTCTTCGTGGAACAGGATTAGCGGGTGGCCCGGTTTAACTTCCTACTGCATTTTTATAATGCTCGAAACGCTCCATGACCTCATAGACGTAATGATAGGTTTCATCGCCACGGGCAAAGCCGAAGCGAACCACATCGTCCTGGTAGTATTTGGGTTTGGATTTGTTGAGGATAAAATAATCCACATTGTCTTTCCAGATGTTGGGATCCTTACCATATTTTTCGGCCAGACGCCTGGCATCGAGCACATGGCCAATGCCTGCATTGTAGGAAGCCAGTACAAACTTCATGCGTTCGTCCTTGTCTTTCACGTGCTCCTTGAGAATGTTGTCGAGCCAGCGCAGATAACGGACTCCGGCCAGAATATGTTCGGGAACGCTGGAGGTGGAATCGACCTCCATGGTTGCGGCCGTGGTGGGCATCAGTTGCATGATGCCCATGGCCCCTGCCCATGAAACGGCATCGTGGTTAAAGCGCGACTCCTGATAAGCCAGGGAGGCGATCAGGCGCCAGTCCCAACCCACTATATCGGCATATTGCTTGAAATAAGGATCGAACACCGAGATGTTGCCCCCGCCCAGGGAGTTATAGTTACTTTTGGCGATGTAGACGCTGCGCGGGTTGTTGTAGTATTTGTTGTACATGCTGGCAAACTGTCCTGTGCCTTTAAAATTACGCATCCATTCATTGATGGCCTCACGAAGCTGGGGCATATCCTTGCGCACAGCCCAGGAGAGATTTTGGGGGAAACTCAGGGGGGTACGTGCATCGATGCCGGCATAATAATTCTGGTTGATGCGTCCAATTTGTTCGTCGCTGACGGTATAATCGATCTCACCAGTGGCAACCATCTCGATGAGGACCTCCTCTTCCTTGTCCACTTCAACAATATAAATGCTGTCGCCGATCTCCTCCATGAGGTTTCGCAGACGGTCGACAAAAGCGGAGTTGCGCTGCACGTGAATGGTTTTCCCGGCAAGGTCAAGCTGGTTGCGTATCATGCGATCTTCGATGGCTGAAGAAGACAGACCCAGCCAATTGGCTGGCTTACGCTGAATAAGCACCTGACGCGACTGACCGTGGGGTTCAGTAAAACTGACCAGCTCGCTTCGGGATTTGGTCACGGTCAGGTCGAGGGCTATCACATCGCATTCGCCTTCCGTAAGAAGGCAATTAAGATTTTCTTCGAGGTGGTTGGTGGCATAAACCTCGAGTTCGACACCTATATGGGCTGCAAAAAGTTGTAATAATTCAAGGTGAAAGCCCATAGGTTCGCCACGGTATACAAAGTAGTTGGTCGAGTTATAATTCGTGGTGGCCCGCAACACACCCCGTTCAAGGATTTGAGGCAGGTCTATGGTGTCCTCGGTTTCGATTGCCGACAACTGATCATTGGAACGTAGTCCCCGGATAACAAAGAATACCGAAATGATCAGGAGGGAAAGGGCAACGAATAAGAGGATCTGTTTTCGTTGTTTAAGCATTTAAAAAAATTTCGTTGCTACTAAAAAGCCGACAAAGGTACAAAAAAAACCAATACCAACAAGTTTAAATCTGTTATGCACAGATACAATAGATAAAGTTAGATTTAAATCCGTTTAAAAGTGTTTTTTTCATAACTGTTTTATTAACAACTTTGATTGATTTATTGTTCAATATCATCGAATGTCCATAAAAAACGGTCATTTTAGGACCTGGGACCTGTTAAAAAGTTTTTTCTTTCTTAAGTTGCAATGGATGTTAACAAATACCGGGCCATAATTTTTTGGGGCCGGGTTGGGGGTTTGAAAAAAATCGCGTAGGTTTGGGTTTGCTAAATTTTGAAAGGAAAAGGAATGTTTTTTAAGGATGTGGTTGGGCAGGAATCGATGAAGAAGCAGCTGATTGCCAATGTGAACAAAAACCGGATCAGCCATGCACAGTTATTTCTGGGTCCGGAAGGTTCGGGCAAGATGGCGCTTGCACTGGCCTATGCGCGTTATATCCAATGCCGGAACCGTGGCCCTGAGGACGCTTGTGGCACCTGCCCCTCGTGTCTGAAATTCAGCAAGCTGGAGCATCCTGATATTCATTTTTATTTTCCGACTGCCAAGGTCAAAGGCATGGAATCGGACGACAGCCCTGAAAAGAAACCCAGGAGCAAGTTGTTTTACAAACTGTGGCGCGAGATGCTGGTTGAAACGCCTTATGTGCGTTACTTCGACTGGCTGGAGAAACTGGGCATACAGAACCAGCAGGCAGTCATTTATGCCGATGACTGCAATGACATCATCAAGGACCTGTCCCTTAAGGCATACGAAAGCCCCTATAAGATCGTGCTTATCTGGATGATCGAGAAGTTGCAATACCAGGCGGCACCCAAGCTGCTCAAAACCCTGGAAGAGCCCCCGGATGGCACCTTGTTTTTGCTGATCGCGGAGGATAAGGATGACATTCTGAAGACGATCCTTTCACGGGCCCAGATGGTAAAGATTCCTCTGATACCCGATCCGTCCATCGAACAATATTTGGTAAAGCATTACGAATGCACGGTTGAGCGGGCAAGGCACATTGCCTTCCTGGCGGGGGGAAGCTTTGCCAGGGCCTTGCGGGTGCTGGAAAGTAACAATGAGCCCCAGGCCGATTTTGTGGTCTTTCGCGACTGGATGCGACTTTGTTTCAGGAGAGACGTCAACGGGATCCTGAAATGGGTGGACAAATTTTCGGGGGCAGGGCGCGAACGGCAAAAAGCTACCCTGCAATATGGGCTGACGGTATTCAGGCAGTGTTTGCTGGAGAATTATCATGCCGGAGACACCTTGCGTCTCGAGGGAGAGGAGCGTGAATTCATCAGTAAGTTCGCTCCCTTTGTGAATCACCGGAACGCCCTGGAGATCATAGAGGCCTTCAATGAGGCTATTTTTCACGTAGAACGCAACGCAAACCCCAAGATTCTGCTGACCGACCTTTCATTCAAACTGGCGCGCCTGTTCAAAATGGCCAAATAAGATTATTTGCTAACTTTGTGAGGTTCTAACCATAAATTGTTTTGGATACTTTTGACCAACAGGACTTTTTGTCACGTGGTTGCCGGTGCGCTCCGCAGCCGCACACCCGGCAGACACAAGTGGCCTCGCATGCCTGCACAAAACTGGATTCGCAGGATTGGCTGAAGGACATCAAGCCTCCCGATATTTTCCCCCGATTTGACATCGTGGAAGTCCGCTTCAAAAATGGGCGTAAGGACTTTTTCCGCTGTACGGCCGATATGGAGCTGGAGACCGGTGACATTGTTGCCGTAGAGGCCTCTCCGGGTCATGACATAGGCATTGTTTCGCTGAGCGGACAGGTAGTGAAGCTTCAGATGAGAAGTAAAAAGGTGAAGCCCGACAACCCTGACCTGCGCAAGGTATACAGGAAAGCCAAGGTGTCGGATGTAGAGAAATGGGTGGCTGCGGTTAAGCTTGAGGATGAGACCATGTTTCGTTCGCGTGAGATGGCTTCGCACCTGAAGCTTGAGATGAAGATCAGCGATGTGGAATACCAGGGCGACCGCACCAAGGCCATTTTTTATTATACTGCCGACGAGCGCGTGGATTTCCGCGAGCTCATAAAAGTGCTGGCAGAGGCTTTCGGGGTTCGCATCGAAATGCGTCAGATCGGGATGCGTCAGGAAGCCAGCCGTCTGGGCGGTATTGGTTCGTGCGGGCGCGAGTTGTGCTGCGCCACATGGCTAACGGGTTTTCAATCGGTTTCGACCAATGCTGCACGCACGCAACAGCTTTCGCTTAACCCGCAAAAATTGGCCGGGCAGTGCGGCAAGCTTAAATGCTGCATCAATTACGAAAACGACTGTTACCTGGACTACCAAAAAGCCCTTCCTGAAAATGCCCAGGAGCTGATGACCAAAAAAGGCAAGGCCTACCTGCAGAAAACTGACATCCTTCGGGGGCTTATGGGTTATGCTTATGCCGACTGTCCGGGCAATATCATCATGCTTACCGCCGACCGGGTTCGCGAGATCCGCGATGCCAACATCCGCAATATCCGGCCCGAAGATCTGTTGGATGATAACCAAGGAGGTGGAAAATTGAACGGGAGCCAGGAAAAGCCCCCCTATGAAATGAAAAACAATCTGGAAGACAGTCTGACGCGCTTCGACCAGCCCACGAAGAGCCGGAAGAAAAAGAAAAGAAAACGTCCGGGAAAAAACAACCCCCAGCCCTGAAAGTTACTGGAGGACAAGTGATATAACCCAAAGACATGCCAAGAACTGACAAATATCTGATTTTCTTGCTGCTGGCCATCGCCGGGCTGCTGACCTCGTGCGACCGATCGGTGGTTTTTGAAGGGCACAAGGCCCTGCCAGCTTCGGGATGGCCCTACACTGAAAAGGTACATTTTGAAGCCCTTATTGAAGACACGACCAGTCTCCACAACATGTATGTCGATGTAAGGAACACAACGGATTATGGTTACAGCAACCTTTACCTGTTTCTCGATATTGAATTTCCTGACGGCACGCTGCTACGCGACACCCTGGAGTGCACCCTTGCGGAGAAGAGTGGGGAGTGGACCGGCAAGGGCTTTGGCAAAATCCGCTCTAATCGTTTCCTGTTTCGTACGGATGTTTGGTTTCCCGGGGCCGGCAAGTATTTCTTCGGCGTGGAACAAGCTATGCGCACCGATAAACTGGAGGGCATTGCAGATATTGGCCTGCGCATTGAAAGAAAATAAGCATCCTTTTTGGCCGTTCAATCAATAAATATCTATGCGGAAATGAATAAAAAGCGCCTTTCGGGAAAGCAAAAATACCTGCGGAATTTCTGGCTGATTGTCCTTTCGCCATTTGCCTTGCTTTTGCTGCTCATCCTGACCATTTCGATCGGCTTGTGGGGTTTCATGCCCACCTTTGAAGAGCTGGAGAATCCGCGCAGCAACCTGGCCAGTGAGATCTATTCAGCAGACGGGGAACTGCTGGGGACTTTTTATATTCACAACCGTCAGAATGTAAAGTATGAGGAGATCACCCCCAACATGGTGCACGCCTTGCTGGCCACAGAAGACATACGGTTTCATCACCACTCAGGCGTGGATGTCAGGAGTATTTTTCGGGTCATTATCCGCAACATCCTGGGGGGGCAACGCAGTGCCGGGGGAGGCAGCACCCTGAGCCAGCAACTTGCCAAAAACCTTTTCCCCCGCGGAGAAAACCCCTCGATCTTTTCCTTGGGAATCACCAAATTAAAGGAATGGGTAACGGCCGCCAAGCTCGAGCGCAACTACACCAAGGAAGAGATCATTGCCATGTATCTCAACACGGTGGATTTTGGCAGTCACGCCTTTGGGATCAAGTCGGCAGCAAAGACTTATTTTAACACATCGCCCGATTCGCTGAAGGTGGAGGAGGCAGCCATGCTGGTGGGGATGCTGAAGGCGCCCTCGTGGTTTCATCCGGTGCGTAACCCCGACCGGGCAATTCAGCGGCGTCAGGTGGTGTTGAGTCAAATGGCACGTTACAGCTACCTTAGTCCTGCTGCCTATGACTCGATCCGCCAGATCCCGCTCGACATGTCGCAATACCAGGTTCAGGACCAGAACACTGGCCTGGCCACCTATTTCAGGGAATATTTACGCATGGAACTGAATGAATGGAGCACAACCCGCCTGAAGCCTGACGGGAGCCACTATAACATATACAAGGATGGCCTGAAGATTTACACAACCCTGGACTCGCGTATGCAACGCTATGCTGAGGAAGCAGTAGCCGAGCATATGGGCAAGGATATTCAGCCTGCATTTTTTAAACATTGGGAAGGATATAACAACGCGCCCTTTGGACGTGACCTGACCCAGTCGCAGATCAATACGAATATTGAAAACAGCATCCGGCGGAGCGACCGCTTCATCAACATGCGACGACAGGGCATCCCAGAAGATTCCATCCGGGCTTCATTCAATATACCCGTGCCCATGACGGTCTTTTCGTGGGACGGGGAGATCGACACGCTGATGACACCCCTGGATTCAATTTGGTATTACAAGCATTTCCTCAACACCGGCCTGATGGCCGTTGAACCTCAGACCGGTTATGTAAAGGCTTATGTAGGGGGTATCAATTTCCTGCATTTCAAGTACGACCATGTCACGGCCAGCCGCCGGCAGGTGGGATCAACCTTCAAGCCCTTCCTATATACCCTGGCCATGCAGGAGGGAGAATTCAGCCCCTGCACCAAGGTTCCTAACACCCCTGTTACCTTCGATACGCCTCAGGGTCCCTGGACCCCAAAGAACAGTTCTGATGACCGGGAAGGGGAAATGGTTACCCTGAAGTGGGCACTGGCTAATTCAGTAAACTATGTTTCGGCTTTCCTGATGAAGAAATATTCGCCGCTAGCGGTAATCAACCTGGTCAGACGGATGGGTATCACCGGCCCCATCGACCCGGTACCGGCTTTGGCCCTGGGTACGCCTGATATTTCTGTCAGTGAAATGGTTGGAGCTTTCAGCACTTTTGCCAACAAAGGTGTATTTATTGAGCCGACTTTCATTACTCATATTGAAGACAAGAATGGTAACTTGATTGAGGCTTTCATGCCCCGACAGGAAGAGGCCATGAGCGAAGAAACAGCCTACCTGATGCTGGAGTTGATGAAAGGGGTGGTAGAAAGCGGAACAGGGATGCGGTTACGATTCCGGTATGGCTTTGATAATCCCATTGCAGGGAAAACAGGGACTACGCAAAATCAGTCGGATGGCTGGTTTATGGGTGTTACGCCACAGTTAGCAACAGGGGTTTGGGTAGGTGCCGAAGATCGTGGCATTCGGTTCCGCAGCATTACGCTGGGGCAGGGTGCCAATACGTCGTTGCCCATTTGGGCTTTGTTTATGCAGCGTGTGTATGCCGACGAAACCATCGGATTAAGCAAGGAGGATTTCGAAAAGCCGAGCAGACCCCTTTCGGTAGAAACCGATTGCAACAAATACGAACAATCGGAGAATCCTCGCGATGTATTCCAGCGTGATATTTTCTGAGGGGAGAAACCCTGAAAACCTTCTAAATGATCATTCCGGCGCCAATGGTTTCATTGGTGCCCTCATCGATCAGGATCACGCTTCCAGTGAAGCGGTTAATCTGGTATTTATCAAAGAATAGGGGGACGGTAGTCCGCACGGAGATACGGGCAATGTCATTCATGCCCACCTCTTTATCATCCTGGATGCGGTGAAGTGTGTTCACGTCCACCTTATAAAGAATGTTTTTAATAATGCACCGGGCTTCGCGGGTGGTGTGCCTGATGGCGTATTTCCCAGTAGGGTTAAGCTTCACCGGGTTCATCCAGCAGATCATCATATCGATATCCTGGGAGACCTCCGGGACATTGTTAACCCTGACGAGCATATCGCCCCGGCTGATATCGAGCTCATCTTCGAGGCGGATGGTTACCGACATGGGGGTAAAAGCCTCCTGAACAGGACCTTCCGGTCCATCGATGGCTTTAATGCGGGAGGTAAATCCAGAAGGCAGCACCATGACCTGATCACCAGGCTTGAAGATTCCACCGGCGACCCGGCCGGCATAACCGCGATAATCATGGTATTCATCGCTTTGAGGGCGAATGACGTATTGAACGGGGAAGCGGCAATCGACCAGGTTAAGGTCGCTACCGATATGGATGGATTCGAGGAGATACATCAGGGTGGGGCCACCATACCAGGACATATTTTGTGATTTATCGACCACGTTGTCGCCTTTGAGCGCACTGATGGGAATGAACTGGATGTCCTGCACCTTCAGTTTGGAAGCAAAGGCCTGAAACTCCTTCTTAATGCTTTCAAACACTTGCCTGTCGTAATCCATAAGGTCCATTTTGTTGACACAGATCACCAGGTGGGGAATGCCCAGCAGGGAGGCAATAAAAGCATGGCGTTTGGTTTGCTCGACGACGCCTTTGCGAGCATCCACGAGAATGACAGCCAGGTTGGCTGTGGAGGCGCCCGTGACCATATTGCGGGTATACTGAATATGTCCAGGGGTATCGGCAATAATGAACTTTCGTTTTGGAGTGGCAAAATAGCGGTATGCCACGTCGATAGTGATGCCTTGTTCGCGTTCAGCTCGCAGGCCGTCGGTTAGCAACGCCAAGTTCACCCCTTCTTCGCCACGTCGCTCACTGCTAAGCTTAATGGCCTCATACTGGTCTTCGAAGATAGACTTACTGTCGTAAAGCAAACGCCCGATCAGGGTGCTCTTCCCGTCATCCACACTTCCTGCGGTGGTAAACCGCAGCAATTCCATATCAAGATATCCTTTACCTGAAACGTTTTCCATCACAGCAATTTTTAAAAATAACCTTCCTTCTTACGATCTTCCATGGCTGTTTCGCTGCGTTTATCATCAGCGCGTGAACCCCTTTCGGTTTGCCTGGCGGCTGCTACTTCCTGAATGATCTCTTCAAGGGTACTGGCAGGCGACACCGTTGCACCGGTGCAACTCATATCGCCGATGGTGCGGAAGCGAATACGCATCTTTTCCCATTTTTCGCCCTCCATCAATTGCACATATTCGCTGCGGGCCAACAGGGTGCCTTTGCGGTCGACACATTCTCTGTCGTGGGAGAAATAAAGGGATGGCATTTCAATATCCTCGAGCAGCACGTATTGCCATACGTCCATTTCGGTCCAGTTGCTCAGGGGAAAGACTCTGAAATGTTCACCCATTTTCTTACGGCTATTGAAGAGATTCCAAAGTTCAGGACGCTGGTTTTTGGGGTCCCATTGTCCAAAATCATCGCGATGGGAAAAGAAGCGTTCTTTGGCTCGGGCTTTTTCCTCATCGCGCCGTCCACCTCCCATCAGGGCGTCGAAGCCATGCTCTTCAATGGTGTCAAGCAAAGTGACAGTCTGCAAAATATTGCGGCTGGCCTGAGGCCCGGTTTCCTCCACTGCACGACCCTGGTCGATGGAATCCTGGACATAGCCCACCACGAGGCGGACGCCCAGTTTCTCGACCAGCTTATCCCGGTATTCGAGGGTTTCGGGGAAATTGTGCCCGGTATCGATGTGAAACAGGGGGAATGGTATCCTAGCAGGATGAAAGGCCTTAACGGCAATATGCAACATTACGATGGAATCCTTGCCACCAGAGAAAAGCAGGGCGGGTTTCTCAAACTGTGCGGCCACCTCGCGGATAATAAACATTGATTCGGCTTCCAGCTCGCGAAGGTGATTCAGGTTGTATGACTGCATTGCGCTATTCTTTTAAAACGATTTTGGGTAAAACGAAATCCAGCACCTGGTCGACCGCTTCAGCAACGCTGCAAAGGTCGGTACGAATCTCCAGGTCGGGATGGTCGGGGGGCTCATAAGGTGAATCAATTCCTGTGAAATCGCTGATCTCACCCCGGCGTGCCTTTTGATAAAGACCCTTGGGGTCGCGGTCTTCACAGACTTCGAAGGGGGCATTGACAAAGACTTCGCAATAGTCATTGGCGCCAATGATGGTTCGTGCCATCTGGCGGATGCGGCGAGTGGGGCTGATGAAACAGCTGATCACAACCAGGCCGGCTTCGACAAAGAGCCTGGAGATGGCCGCTATTCGGCGGATGTTTTCAATACGCCCATCCATGGTGAAATCGAGGTCGCGGTTGATGGTGGTACGTATGAAATCGGCATCGAACACCTGGGTCTTAAACCCCATCTCATGCAACCTGCGCTCCAGGTCGATGGCGATGGTGGTCTTGCCAGAGCCCGAGAGCCCGGTGAGCCAAATCACCAGTGCTTTCTGGCCCAGCAGCCGCTCTTTGTCGAGGCGTTGCAAAAAAGAACACATCATCGCGTGGGGCTTATTCTCCATGTTTACTGGTGGTTATCAGGTGAATTGAAATCACGGTGCGGACGTAATCCCTGGGGTCCCTGAACGGGAACTGCAAAATTATAAAAAACCCCCGAATAAAGGCCATCGTTTGGAAAAGCCTGGAAGAAACCCCTGAAAGTCACGGTGACAGTAGCAATTTTAAAAGCACTGGAGGCGTTCTTTATTAAGCTAATTTTTCACCCGGCTTGCGCAGGGTTTTTGGTTAAATTTGCAAAGGTTGCAGGGTTTATTACCCTAAGCAGATAAAAAAGAAAAAATGCATGACGAATCATAAAAGCCTGGCACTGATTTTGCTATTTTCAATTGTATGTCTCCTGACGCTGGCTCGTTCTCTTTCTGGTAAGGACATCCCTGTTGGGCACTGGCGGCATCATTTGCCCAACAACACCATTATCGCGCTTTCCGAGACCCCTGAAAAAATCATCGGTGCCACTTCCTATGGGTTGGTGGTTTTCAACAAGGCCGACAATAGTGTAGAAAAAATTGACAAGGTGCAGGGCCTGACCGATTTTGGTATCACCAGCCTGGCTTATTCCGAGAATCACGATCTGTTGCTGGTAGGCTATATGAACGGCAATATTGACTTGATCCAGGGCGGACAATTTTTCAATGTGCCTGACATCCGCCGGTCGTCTATCATGGGGAGCAAAAGCATCAACCACATCCTTATAGGTGACGAGCGGGCTTACCTGGCGTGTGGGTTTGGCATCGTTGAATTTGATCTGGCCACATTCCTGATTCGCGACACCTATTTCATTGGCCCGCAGGGCAGCCAGGTTGAGGTATATGATCTTGTTCACTCAGGTACTCATTTTTATGCAGCCACTAACGCAGGATTACTCAGTGCTCCAGCCCAGGGTGTTAACCTTGCGGATTTTCAGAACTGGCAAAAAATCAATGTCACCGGGCAAAGCAATGAATTAGTGAATATGGTAGCCTGGTATGAGGGCAATCTTTTTGCCAATATTGCCAATGCTGCAGATGATGCCCTCTACCGTTATGATGGCATCCAATGGCAGGCCTTCTTTCCAGGCAGTGAGCCTTATTCTGGGACCCGGCGCAAACTCAGGGTCAGCGGCGGCAAATTCCTGGTTTCGAACGATCAGCACGTGGATATTTTCAATGCTGAACTGGCGCTCGAAGAGCGTATCGATAACTATTATGAAGGGATGGTAAGGGCGCTGGATGTGCTATTTGACAATGACGGCACCTTATGGCTGGGGGATATTTACGACGGGCTGATTCAGCGGGTTAGTCCCACTGGCTTTTACCGCATCATCCTTCCCGGTCCAGCCACACCTAATGCCTTTGGACTGGCTGCAGGAGGTGACCGGCTTTGGGTTGCCCCGGGCGCCATTACATCAGGGGGGGGGAACACCTGGAATACCAATGGGGTGTTTATGTTTGCCGAAGGACAGTGGACTTGGTTTAACCTGATCAACTTCCCGGTGATGGATCAGGTGTGGGATATCATCCGGGTGGCTGTAGACCCGGGCAACCCCCAGAAGATCTATGCGGCCTCATGGACAGAAGGGTTGCTTGAATTCACCCCGGAGGGGCCCATCGCATTATGGGACGATACCAACAGCACCTTGCTGAGGCGTGACGGGATAGAAGACCATATCCGTCTGGGTGGGGCTGCGGTGGACAACAGCGGCAATGTTTGGTTAACCAATTCACACACCCTTAGACCCATCGCGGTAAAAAAAGAAAACAACGAATGGCTAAGCTTCAGCAGTCAGGGGCTTGTCAGCGCAACACAGATGGTTGGCCAGCTGATCATTGACCGCTCGGGACAGAAGTGGGCGGCACTACCCAATGGGGGCGGCATATACGTTTTTAATGAAAACAACCTGAACAGCGACAATGATTTTCAGGCCCGCCGCCTCACTACCACGGACGGCAATGGGGGCTTACCTACCAATAATGTGATCAGTTTGGTGGTCGATCACGACGGCTATGTTTGGGTTGGAACCGATAAGGGAGTAGCAGTATTTTATGCACCCCAGCGGGCTTTTTCAGGCGAACCCATCAACGCCCAGCAGATCATCGTAGAACAGGATGGTTTTGCGGGCATCCTTTTTGAAACGGAAACTATCAACAGCATTGCGGTTGATGGTTCGAACAAGAAATGGTTCGGCACGACGCGTTCAGGCGCATTCCTGCTCTCATCCGACGGACGCGAAACTGTCTTTCATTTCACTGCTGAGAACAGTCCCCTTCCCTCAAACAACGTGCTCGATATCGCCACCAACGGAAAAAACGGGGAGGTGTTCTTTGCAACCGACAAAGGCTTAGTATCCTTCAGGGGGCTGGCTACTGATGCCCCGGTTGTGCATACCGATGTTTATGCTTTTCCCAACCCCGTGCGTCCCGGCTATGCGGGTTATATCTCCATCAGGGGTCTGGTGAAAAATGCCGTGGTGAAGATTACCGACATCAATGGTAACCTGGTGTTTGAAACCATCGCTGAGGGGGGGCAGGCGATATGGAATGGGCAGGACCTTTTCGGGCATAGGCCCTCCACTGGGGTGTACCTGGTATTTTCGACCAATGACGATGGCAGTGAAACCATGGTGACCAAGATCCTCTTTGTCAATTAAATCTTGACAGCCGCGGCGGTCAAGTTTATTGTTGCGTATGATTGAAAAAACCAGCGGTATCGTATTGCACCACTTCCGGTATGGGGAGACAAGTGTGATTGCACGTGTGTTTACGCGGGAAGCCGGGCTGCAATCGTTTATCGTACCTGGAGTCAGGAAGGCCCGTGCGCGGATCAAACAAAACGTCTTTCAGCCGCTGACCGTGGTGGAGCTGGTGATCTACCGCAAGGAGCACGGGGGCTTGCAGCATATTCGCGAAATCACTTGCCCCGATCCCTGGCAAAGCATCCCCTATGACATCACTAAGACCAGCATTGCCATCTTCCTTGCAGAGATGATTTCAGGGGTACTGAAGGAATCTGACCCCAGCCCCGCTATGTTCGACTATGTGAGGAATTCCCTTGTTTTCCTGGATCAGAATCCGGGCCGTATTAACGACTTTCACCTGGTGTTCTTGTTACAGTTAAGCAGCCATCTGGGCTTTTTCCCCCGCAGCAACTACGATGCCCATCACCCCTATTTCAACCTGAGGGAAGGCTTGTATCAGAGCAGTTATTACGGGCCCGATCTTTGCCTCGACCAGGAGCTAAGCCGGCAGTTTTATGCCCTGGCTAACTGCCAGATTGAGGACATGGAAAACCTTCAGATGAAGGGCGAACAGCGCAAGGCATTGCTGCACCGCATCATTGACTATTACCGCATGCACCTGGAGGGCCTGAAGGAAATCAAATCGCACTTGGTGCTGGAAAGCGTATTGCACTAAAGTCCAGTAAAGAACCTTTCATGGGTTTTTCTATCTTTATGCCCAATACGGGCAGGCTATCAATGAAACTGAATAACCATATCAGGCATATTTTCAAAAAAAGGTCAATTCTGCAGGAGATGTTTATCCTGTTCCTGTTGATTTTGCTTTTAACGCAGTATTATGAACCCAGGAAAGTGGTGATCGTTGCCGATGGCAAGGGCTATTACGACTACCTGCCGGCGGCCTTCATTTACCACGATCTGAATTTTTCCTATACCGATACGCTGATCACCGAATTTTATGATCACCGTGCTTACAACCAGGGATTAAACCCAAGGGTGAATGGCCGAAGGATCAACAAGTACTTTATTGGCACGGCAGTGGCCCAGGTACCGTTCTTTCTAACCGCTCATGGCATTGCGGTAGCAGGCATAAAATATTCAGCCGATGGGTACAGCTTCATTTACCAGCAGTTTGTTAAGCTTGCAGCCTTGTTTTACCTCTTCCTGGGCTTGGTATTTTTGCGGAAACTGCTTCAGCAGAAAGGCATACCTGGCGGGTGGATTCTTTTGCTGCAGGGGCTGGTGGTCTTTGGCAGTTCGCTGATGCAGTATGCCTATGCTGACGCTTCCTTCAGCCATGTGTATTCCTTCTTTTTCATCACTTTTTTTGTTTACTGCATTAGCCGATATGCCAAAAAAGAAAACAATAATTTCCTGTACCTGGCCGCCCTTGCCTTTGGGATGATTGTGCTGATCAGGCCTGCCAACGGGCTGATCCTGGCCTTTGTGCCCTTTCTATTTGATGATGCGGGGCATTTCGCAGGAGCCGTACGGGGCCTTTTCACCATTAGGTTAAAGCCTGCCTTTATCGCCCTGGCACTGGCCTTACTGGTGATCGCCATACAGCCACTGGTATGGTACCTGCAAACCGGTTTGCTTTATATAAAGCCTTACCAGGATGAGACATTTATCCTCAGCCAGGCCCATATGTTGAAGTTCCTTTTCAGCTATCAGAAAGGATTCTTTGTATATGCCCCGGTCTTTTTCCTGATGCTGCTGGGCGGTACTTGGGTGTACCTGAAACAGCACCATTTCTGGAAAACAGGCAGCTTTTACCTGGCCCTGGCGGTGCTGGTCTACGTATTGTCGAGCTGGCATAACTGGTCGTACGGGGCAAGTTTTGGCTCAAGGGTCATGGTGGATTATTACAGTTTGTTTGTGCTGTTTGCAAGCTCGGTATTCCTTTCAAACCCCCCGGCTTTGCGCTGGCTGTTTTTGATTTTGTTCCTGCCGCTCAGTTATATTAGCATTATTCAGACCTTGCAGTACCAAACCTATTTCCTGGATGATGCGAGTATGAGCAGGGAAAAATATTGGACGGTCTTTTTGAAGACCCACCCGAAATACAGAGGCTTGTTTTATATGCACAAAGTGAAACTTCTTGAGGAGCAGATATTAATTAAGAAAAACATCTCCCAGAAAGTAAAACCTGAGACTTTTCAGATGGGATATAACCTGCTGGATTCCTTGGATGGAAGCCAATTGAAACCTTTATGGGGAGAAGCCGAAACCCTGGTGTTGCAAGTGTTGGCTGACGTATGCTACAAGAAAGGCATTGATGAAATTTTGGTCGCCATTGATGACTTACAGGGAAACAACCGCTACTGGAGTTCGATGCATTTATTTAAGGTGGCAGGAAAGGAAAGGTTTTGCGGAAGGGGCCGCCTTCAATTCAGGATGAACGCAAACCTCCTTGAGGATGCCACCATAAGGCTCTTTTAT
The DNA here is from genome assembly GCA_036351255.1 of Bacteroides sp. Classification (NCBI taxonomy): domain Bacteria; kingdom Pseudomonadati; phylum Bacteroidota; class Bacteroidia; order Bacteroidales; family Bacteroidaceae; genus Bacteroides; species Bacteroides sp. The sequence goes on along the minus strand of JAZBOS010000094.1, from coordinate 96,304 downwards.
ATCAAGCAAGAAAAGGATACAGAATTCAAAGAAATGACGGTACAATTGGCCGGAGTCGATTAAGGGCTTAATTTCTTCACCTTTTCAATTCGCAGGTCGTCAAAACAGGTATTCAATCTTCCGGTACTTCTCAGAATAACCTTTAATTTCGTGACCTCTTCCCCTGGTATTTCAACCTGAAGCGAAAGAGAGTCCCATCCTAGCCGGGCTGCAGGTAATCCAATCCTGATGTCCTTATAAAAGTCAGCGCCTCCATCGCCTGTCAACACAAGTGCCCCATTAAACCAGGGGGCGTTCCTTTTCACTGAAACCACCCATTGTTCTCCTGCCTGCACAGGGATAGAAAGGGAAATGTTTTGTTCAGTCAAGCGGCCTAACTTCAGGCTGTGTTCTCCATCATAAGCTTTTTCGTCAAAAAGAGCCATACCCACATTCAACTGGGGTTTTCCATTTTCGGAAAGAACAAACTGGCCGGAAGCATCGAAGGTTTCCATATCGAAAACGAAAGACTCCAGCACCTGATAGTTCGGTTTTTCGCGTTTAATCACACCATGTATTCCTTTTGTCGCCAAATCATAATCCGGGGGATCGATGGCCTCATAGAAACCTGGAAGTGGCTTGACGCGTCCAAAAGAGGCCCAATAAGTCGTTTTATTCATCGAATCCCAATGAATGGCTCCATAATGATACTGGGCCGTTTGAAAAATGCCGTGAACCATCAGCAAGAAGGTCAATGTCACCAAAAGTCTTTGGACGCCTTTTCTCCATTTCCCAGCAGCATATAAAAGCGTGGCAAAGGGTATTGCAAGCAGGGCATAGGATTCAATAAAGGCGCGCTGTCCAAAACCACCCCCATACCACCACGACCACCAGGAAAGAACAACATAAATATTAATCACGGTAAAAAGGAAGATAGGCCAAAAAAATGCACGCCTGTATTTCCACAGCAAGGCAATCCCCAAAAGGGCAAAACCCATGATGGGAGTATAAAGAAGCCAACCCTTGCGATAGCTGAACAGTCCGCGGATAATCTGGGGGTTGCCAAAGAAAAATCCTTCTTCCTCTTTGTAGCTGTAATAGAGCCAATGGCCTGAAACAGATTTCCAGTAAAGCATTTGTGGAAGCCAAACCAAAAAAGCGGCGACTGCCATAAACAGGACAAGGTTGTATTTCCGGCCAAGGAAAACTATCCTTAGTTTCAATTCATTGAAGGATTTCACATCATATAACACGAAAAAGACCAGGAGCACAATATTGGTAGGACGAACCAATACAATGAGTCCAGCAAGCAAACCAAGCATCAGGCTGTTTTTCACTCCAGGTTTTTCGTGCCATTGAATGGTAAGCAACATAAAAATAGCAAAAAGGGCAAAATTATATGCATGCGACATAGGACCTTCGTGAGCTGTATAGAAAAGAAGGTTAGTGGCAAAGAACATAGCCAGCAAGGTGATGGCTGTGATACCATCGCTGAAATACTTCAACAACACCTTTCTCAATGCAAACAAGCCAATGATGACATAAAACAGGGAGCTGAGCACCAGGAAGAAAGCATAGGGGGGTGAAAAACCATTCATTTCAGCTCCGGTAAACCAGGCAGCCAAATGCCCCATGAGAAAAAACGGCAGATAAAGGATAGCCAGCCCCATGCTGGTAACGATTACCAAACCACCGGAAGGGGTAGGAATGGGCCAAAACTTGTCACCGAAGAACTCCGGATCTTCCCTGGTAAACTCAAGGCCATGATCGCCATAAATAAATACGGCAGGCAGGTATGCATAATAGTTTTTAATGTCCCATTGTATCACTTTCATCGGCTGTCGCCAACGTTTCATGTTGCTGAATACTCCAACAACCACCATGGCAATCAAAAGAATGGCAACAAGCGACAAAAGATTTCTTTTGCCCTTTGATTGACCAGAAAATAAATTCCGGAATTCACCCATGACTGCTTATTTAAAAGATGACTCCGATGTTATAAATGGAACCTTTGTTTATTCCTGAATGTCCCCAACTTCCAGCCTTCTGAAAACCGCTACTTTATAATCCGTTTCAAAAATAGTAAAAGGATGCTCAGGTTCAAAAAGCCCCAGCTGTTCAAAGTAGGGACTATGTTCCAGATCCTCCAGTTTAACCCCTTCCAGTGCCATAAAGTGTCCCTCCCATATGATGATTTCCCCGGGTTTAACCTCGTGATGAGGCCTGGAGGAGTCGGGGAGCCTGAGGCGGGAGGTGGTTTCGTCATAAGGGTTCAGGTGAAGGAACATCTCCAGGGCAGGGTCGGAATAATAGATCTTGTTTTGATTGAACTTTTCCTTCAGGATAAAATCTGACGCTTCTTTCATTACCTTGTTCATCCCGTCAAGTTTCTGCGGGATGCGCCACATTTTAAAGGGGGTAATGACAAAAAGCGCCATCAGTGCAATTCCGAAGAAATAGCCAGCAAATCTTGCCTTGATAAGATGCTCCAGTCCCCTCAGGATAAGATTCATCCCCCGCAAGGCTATCAGGGCCCCCACCGGCACGATGGAAACCATATAGCGGTACATGCCCAGGGAGCGCCCTACCCCGGTGTACCACATTACCACGTGGGCCATGAAATACAATATAAAGGGCAAAAGGACCAGAATGGCCTCCTCCCAATGCCGGTTTGCCCTTTCCCGAACCAGATCAAATAGAATGGCTAGAATCCCCAGGGGAATCAATAGATAATTCACCACACCAAAAATTTTTGGCCATGCTTTGAAAAAATGCCAGAAGCTGCCCGTGCCATACATCTCAGCCTTTCCGCCATAGGGCATCTGGTTTATCAGCCAGAAGAAATCATTAAAATGGAAATAGCCGATAATGCTGTAAATCAAGGTTCCTGTCAGCAGCAATGGGATGGCACGGTACTGCCTTTTCACCAGAAAGTATAAGCCGATGGTGGGGATGATAAAGATGCCCTCGGTGCGGACCAGGTGGGAGAACGAAATGACCACGGCGGCCCAGAGGTATCTCTTGTCAAGGCACAACCAGATGGTGGCCATAATGAACAAGCCGAATAGCACCTCCACCTGACCGGAAATGACCAGCAGGGTATAAATGGGGGTGAAAAACACAAGGAAAGGCAACAGCAATCGATTGGAATACTCCAGCTTTTTTGCGGCCAACCAAACCAACCAGGCACTGGCTATGCCCCCAAGGAGATTAAAAATGGAAACCCCGGTATGTCCAAATTGTGCAAAGGGACTGGAGAGCAAAGTAAAGACAGGCTTGGCCCAGTGGTCAAGCAGAAAAGAGGGAAACTGCCACGAATACCTTGAGAAGCGGTAATGGGTCACGCTGTCGGCATCGCCGATGAAACCTTCAGAGCGGAACAGAATCCAAAGGAAAAACAGGAAAAGACCCGATAGGATCAAGCCCAGGGCCAGCTTTTCTTCCGGGAAAAATCTCTGAATCTTCTTGAACATGGGTCGTTTCTTATAGAAAAATCTTTTCCTAGCGCTTGCTCCAGATGTTGTATTTCAAAACACACCATATGGCCCTGAAGCCATCTTTCCAGTTGATTTTCTTTCCCTCTTCGTAAGTGCGGCCATAATAAGAGATCCCGACTTCATAAATCCTAACCCTTGGATAGCGCGAAACCTTGGCCGTGACTTCGGGCTCAAAACCAAAGCGCCTTTCCTTCAGGTTCAGACTTTTGATGATATCTGCCCTGAAAAGCTTATAGCAGGTTTCCATATCGGTTAGGTTCAGGTTGGTGAACATATTTGATACGAAGGTCAGAAATTTGTTGCCAATGGTGTGCCAGAAGAATAAAATACGGTGAGGATTTGAACCCGCAAAACGTGATCCATACACCACGTCGGCATTGCCTTCCAGGATGGGTTTCAGCAGGTCTTTGTATTCACGGGGATCGTATTCCAGATCGGCATCCTGGATAATGATATAGTCACCCAGGGATTCCTTTATCCCACGATGCAATGCCGCCCCTTTGCCCATATTGACTGGCTGATGATAAAAGTGTATGTCTGCTTCGGGGTGGGTTTTCATGAATTCTTCAACCACATCAGCGGTATTGTCGTTACTGCAATCATTAACGATCACAAGCTCTTTTTCAATGCCTTCGAGCTTAACGGCCAGCACGCGTTCAAGGATGGCGGTAATGGTGTTTCCCTCATTGTAAGCGGGGATGACAATGGAAAGCTTCTTCATTATGGGGTCTTTCAGAAATAATTGTAAAAGTAGAAATAAAATATTAAGTGAAACCCCCTGAAATAAGACGAAAAAAATCCCTTACTTTGAATGTTTAACCGGTAATAAAAAACCTAGCGGTCATGCTTTTTCAAAAATTGCTTTTCCGGACAAATCATCTGAGGCAACCCGCTTCATGGGGAAAGGTCCTGCTGTTAATTTTAATATACCAGGCCTTTACCCTGCCAAGCCTGGCCCAGAACGTGGTGATCAACGAGATCATGGCCTCAAACCAGACTACCATTGCCGACAATGATGGGGATTATAGCGACTGGATCGAATTGCATAATGCAGGAGAAACGCCCTTAATTCTTGAAGGATATGGTTTGTCGGATAACTACGACAACGCTTTTAAATGGGTTTTTCCGGCTGTCACCATAGGCCCGGGCCAGTACATGATCATCTGGGCGTCCAACAAGGATCGCAACAATCCTGAGGAGCCCCTGCACACCAGTTACGCCATCAGTGCAGATGGTGAAGAAGTGATCCTGACCCATCCCAATGGCACCCGCATTTCTGAGATACCCCCCACCCCTATGGGCAGTGACATATCATTCGGGCATTTCCCGGATGCCTCGGGTACGCTGGTATTCTTCGACATCCCCACACCCGGTGCTCCCAACAGCCAGCAGGGGTTTGAAGACATCCTGGAGGTGCCCCAGCTAAGCCTTTCCTCAGGATTTTATACTGAAGAACAAGGCCTGGTGATCAGTCATCCCGACCCGGAAGCCGCGATCTTTTATACCCTGGACGGGACCATCCCCACGCTTGAATCCATTCCCTATGAAGGCCCCATTACCCTGGTTCATCAAACAAGCAATAATCAGGGAATCAATATGATACGGACTAATCCACCCGAAACCGACCCGCTTGAGTTTGGGTGGAAGACTCCCTCTCTTTTGCCGGAGAAGGCCACTGTGGTCAGGGCTGCAGCTTTCCGCGAGGGATACTTCACCCCTCCCCCGGCCACCGGTACCTATTTTATTGATATGGAGCCACCTGCCCTTCCGGTAGCCAGCATTGCAATGGATACCTTTAATCTTTTCAACCACACCAATGGAATTTATATCCCTGGCATTGACTATGAAACTTATGGCTATGGCGAAAACTGGTACGGGATGCCTAATGCCAATTACTTCCGTACCGGTGAGCTTTGGGAGGTTCCTTCTTATTTCAGCTTTTTTGAAAGCGGAGAGGAAGTCATTTCCGAAAACGTTGGGGTACGCATTCACGGCGGGGGCACCAGGGCATTGCCTCAAAAGTCACTGCGCATTTATGCCCGGGGAGGATATGGCAGTGATTACCTGAACCATCCCTTTTTCCCAAATCAAGACCACAGCCAATACAAGCGCATCCTGTTGCGGAGTGCAGGGCAAGACTTTTTCGGCCCCGGCACACAGTTGCGTGATGGATTTATGGAAAAATTGGTGGAACCCATCGGGGTGCCTATACAGGATTACCGACCTGCCATCCTATACCTGAATGGGGAATACTGGGGCATTCAAAACCTGCGCGAACGTTACGACAAGTATTATTTCCTGCGTAAATATGGCATCCCTGAAGATAAACTCGACCTGCTGGAAAACAACATGGTGGTGGTAGAAGGAAGCTGGGCCCATTATGGCAATATGATGGACTTTATTGACGAAAACCCCCTCTCAGACCCGGAGGCCTATGCATACATCAACACCCAGATGAATGTGGAGAATTTCACCGATTACAACATTATCAACATTTTTGTGGGTAACATCGACTGGCCGGGGCATAACCTGAAATATTTCCGGCGGCAAACCACCTACAACCCGGATGCCCCCTTTGGCAATGATGGGCGCTGGCACTGGGCGCTCAATGATCTGGATTTCGGATTTGGATGGAGCGGAGCATACAATTACGATTTCGACATGATCTCCTATGTGACCGATCCGGTAGGAGGCGTATGGCCCCAAAACCTTCCCTGGTCCACCTTCCTGATCCGCAACCTACTCCAAAATGAGTCCTTCAAATACGGTTTCATCAACCGCTTTGGCGACCTGCTCAATACGGTCTTCCTTACCGAACATATGCTTGCATTCCTCGATGAAACCAGTGCAGCCATTGAACCTGAAATAGAAAAGCATATCGCCCGCTGGGGATATCCTGCCAATACCCTCAACGAGTGGCACGTTAACCTGAACCGGATGGCGAACTTTGCCACCCTTCGCCCAGGGTTCCTGCAATCACACCTTATCAATTACTTTGAACTTCCCGGCACCTTCTCCCTGACCTTGGATGTAAACGATGAAGCTCAGGGTAGCATCAAAATCAATCGCCTGCACCTCGATGCTTCTAATCCTCTTTTGCCAGGTTTTGAAGGCTACCCTTGGACAGGTAAGTATTTCAGCGGGGTGCCCATACCCCTGACAGCCATCCCGAAACAGGGTTACCGCTTGCAAAAATGGGTGAACCAGCAAGAAGAAGCGTTTTTTGAGAATCCCCTGTATGTCAGTGCCACGGAAGACCTGTCGCTTACAGCAGTTTTTGAAGTGGACGACACCTCCGCCCCGGCCCTGTCAGAAACCCAGCTGACCATCTTCCCGAATCCGGCCACCAACAGACTGTTTATCAGGCTTCCATATACTACCGGGAGTTTCCAGCTACAAGTCCTGAGCTCCTTCGGCATCGTTGTCCTCGCCAAGGAATTAAAACACCCCGGAAGCGAGATGGAACTTGACCTTTCCCATCTGAGCCCTGGAATCTATTATATCAGGCTCACCCACGCAAAAGAAATCCGCTCAGCAAGGTTGCTAAAGCTTTAATGAATCGTTAAACCTTTAATAAACCTATATTGGTTTAAAGCAGGTTTTTCCTGTTCCCCGGAAGGGGAACCCCGTTCCCAATAATTTAAAGTCCAAAACGCTGCAATTCTGATTGTTGTGCTCCCCGACTAGGTTCTACCAGGAAAATTGAGGGGAAATCACAGCAAGAAGATAGCTACCAGGTCGGTTCTTCCTGTAAATTCAGACGTAGTTAACACGTAGTTAACACGTAGTTAAGACGTAGTTTATTCGGTTTTGCACGTCTGAACTACGTGTTAACTACGTTTAAACTACGTGTCAGATAAAAATCAAATTCTTTCTTGAAAAACTTCCGGGTACTCTTTTTAATGGATTTTGAAGTTACAGGGGATCCTGGGGGTAAGGGCAGGATTAACCTGGCAGCTGTTTTAGGTACAAAACAACCGCCTGCCTTCAATCACGGCTGCTTAGAGTTATGCTTTCTTTTAAAACGCCTTAAACTTTTGTTTCATTTATTCTTTGGTTAACGGCAGATTATTCGTACATTTAATAAGGTATAAGTAAATTTTCTGAAGACAAACCGGCTTTTCTGCACACCGGAATATTCAAAACAACCAGTAAAAATGAGCATAGAGGCTTTGTTAGGGAAATTGCAGAGCAAAATATTTTACCCTGCATTTTTCTCCTTCTTATTTCTTCTTACCCTGCAAACACTTGGTGAGCAGGACAGCAGGTCCTACATCGACCATTATGCCAGCGCCCGATTCAGGCACCTGACCATCAATGAGGGGCTTTCGCAAAACCTGATCTCTGACATCACCCAGGATCAGAAGGGATTCGTATGGATTGGAACCAAAGACGGGCTAAACATGTATGATGGTTATAAATTCACCATATTCAAACACGACCCTTTTGACCCGAATTCGATTTCAGAAAACCATATAATATCCATATTCTGTGACAGTCAAGGTCGATTGTGGATTGGAACCTTCTCAAAAGGATTAAATCTTTATCATAGGTCAACAGGCAAGTTCATTCGTTTTACGCATGACCCTGAGAATAACAACTCAATTAGTTCCGATTATATCCTTTCAATAACGGATGATTCACAAGGGAATATATGGGTTGGAACTAGCCAGGGGGGCTTGAATAAAATTTCTTTCAAAACCAATGACATCTTTTCTTCCCCGGAAGAAATAATTATAACCCGTTTTGGGCAGAATTCAGCCAATGAAGGTTTGTCAGATCAAGCAGGCGTTACCAGCCTTTTGGTTGATAATGATGAAATGTTGTGGGTAGGCTCGGCAAATAGTATTTTTAAGTTAAACACTCAAACCAGTAATCCTGTTCCAAAAGAAATCCCTGTTAGGCTGATTAATTCATCCAGAAACAAATTCCACAGAGAACTACACAATAAGGAAGGGAGAATAATCATTTTTCAGGATGCAAAAAAGAAAATATGGATGCTGAGCAGATTAGGATTGTTTCAGTATGATGAATCCACAGAAGCATTCAGGCAAGTTTTATCAGATTACAGTATTAACATAGAAGAAGGTATTACCTACAACCCTTTGGCAGCCGAATATTTTCAAAACAAAGACCGGCAAGAGTTTTGGTTAAGTACGGAAAAGGCATTATTTATATACTACCCAGAAACAGGTTTGCATGAAAATCTATCGGCTGAAGGACATGAGGAATCCCGGTTACCTAAAGGTCAAATTATCAGCATTTTAGAAGACAAGGCAGGAACGCTTTGGCTGGGAAGCAATGGGTATGGAATTGCGCTATATGACCCCTTTAAACTTAAATTTTCCTACCCTGACAATACTGGCAATACAAAAGACGGTATAATTCTAAGCAGCCGTGATTTAAGTATACGATCCTTTTATGAAACAAATGATGGCATCCTTTGGATTGGAGCGAATGAAGGGTTTTATAGAGTAAATCGGGCAGAATCTGAACTTAGAGAAGTCCTGCTAAAATCAGAGTATAACCCACAAATGGTTGTATATTCAATCGATCAGGGTAAAGAGGACGTCCTTTGGTTGGCTTCCAGCGCTGGACTCATTCGCTTTAACCCCATCAATGAGTCCTATATTGTTTACCCAGCCTGGCATAGAGAAAATCCTTTTGTTTCAGAACCCAATGTGGAGAATGATGACCCCCGGGTGGCAAAGGTGTTGGTGAGGGCTGAGCAAATTTGGGTATTAACCCCGTACAGTCTGGCCTTATTTAACAAACAAACAGGAGAATTCGACCATCTTAGATATAATAACGATCCCTTAAGCGCCTACCGTGAACATTCTTTTCCTAACCTGCTTCAGCAAGAAAATGATTGTTTCTGGGTAGGTACGCATCATGGTTTTCATTTAATAGAATTTGAATCAAAAAAAATTACGACATATATTAATGACCCTTCAAATCCCGAAAGCCTTCCCTTCAATAATGTAAGAGCTATTCTTCGGGATCCTTTCTTGCCAGACAGTATCTTGTGGCTGGCAACCGGGGGTGGAGGAATAGCAAGATTTGATAAAAACAGAAAAGTCTTCACCAACTTTTCTGAAGAACAAGGATTGGCAAACAACATGGTTTATGGTATGCTGGCTGATGAAGGTGGCAATTTCTGGCTAAGCACCAACAAGGGTTTATCTAAATTCAATGTGGCAGAGCAAACATTTTTCAATTATACAGTCTCTGACGGTCTCCAAAGTAACGAATTCAACAGTGGGGCATTTTACAAAAACCAGTCGGGTGAATTTTTCTTTGGGGGCATAAACGGTTATAATTCTTTTTTTCCTGAGAGTATTAGGAAAAAATCATTCATGGCGTCAATAATGATAACCGGATTTAAATTACTGAATGCAGGGGATGAAACAAATAGGGAGAGATATCATAGCATTTTCGATGAGTCACCCGAGTTGGTTCTCAAGCATTATGAAAATCACTTTTCCATTGAATTTGCGAGTCTCGATTTTGCTGAATCCCAGAAAAATATTTATTCTTACAGTATAACAACGCTTTCTGAAAACTGGATACCAATCGGCCATTATAGAACCGTGACCTTTACAGATATGAAGCCCGGCACTTATTACTTTAGGGTCAGGGGAACCAACAATGACGGTATTTGGAGCAAACATGAAGCAGCCCTGAAAATTACCATATTGCCCCCTTGGTGGAAAAGGCAATGGGTTTTGGTCATTTACTTTTTGCTGGCTGTAGGGGCTCTGGCGGGCCTTAGAGAGTATGAAAAGACCCGTTTCCGCCTCAGGAACCGCATGCGCCTTATTGAGATGGAAAAAGAAAAGCTGAAAGAAATTGACCACATGAAGTCGGAGTTTTTTGCCAACATTTCCCATGAATTCCGCACACCGCTTACACTGATCATGGGCCCGGTCGAGCAAATGCTGGAGGAGGATCAGGACCCGAAAAAGCAAAAAACCTTTTCAGTAATGCATGCTAATGCGGGCAGGCTTCTCAACCTGGTGAACCAACTTTTAGATCTCTCTAAACTCGAAAGCGGCAATTATGAGGTAAAAGCTTCGCGCGGTGATCTGATTGGCTTTCTTAAAGGTTTATTAATATCATTCGCTTCCAAAGCAGAACAAAAAAATATTAAACTTCATTTCGATTTCGATCCGAAAATTGACAGGCAATCATTCAGAGAGAAGTTTTACTTTGATCGTGATATTCTGGAAAAAATAATCAACAACTTGATTTCCAACGCATTCAAATTCACCCCTGATGGCGGTGAAGTGAACCTGCGAGCCTGTATTAAAACGCTCAGAGGCAAGGATCACATGATCGAAATCCTCTTGAAGGATACAGGAATAGGAATTCATGAAGAGAAACTTCCTTTTATTTTTGATCGGTTTTACCAGGCCGATGCTTCACCCCAAAGAGTTTACGAAGGTTCCGGAATTGGCCTTGCCTTTGTAAAGGAACTCGTCAGAGTACACCATGGGCAAATTATTGCAAAAAGCAAGCCTGCCCAAGGAACCACTTTTGTTTTAAGATTCCCCATTGGCAAAGAGCATTTTCTAGAAAACCAAATTCTAAACGAAACATCCCAACCACTCAAATCTGAAAATAAAAGCACTACTCATCAGCAGCAACAGGTTATTCCGGAAGAACCTGAACTATCCGCCGTGAATGGTACAGACCAAACGCTGATCCTCGTTGTGGATGATCATGCTGAAGTACGGGATTATATCAGCCAAAATCTCAAAACAAACTATCTGGTTGAGGAAGCATCCAATGCCCTGGAGGGTCAAAAATTGGCAATGGATATGATTCCCGACCTGATTATTTGTGACATAATGATGCCAGGAATGGATGGGTTTGAATTTTGCAAGGAATTAAAAAACGACATCAAAACCAGTCATATACCGATCATACTCCTTACGGCGCTTTCAGGACAAGATGAAAAGATACAGGGCCTGGAAACCGGTGCAGATGATTACCTTACCAAGCCTTTCAACCCAAGGGAATTGCTGGCCAGGGTAAACAATCTGATTGAAAACAGGCAAATGCTCCGCCTTAAATTCAGCAGCAATGCCATAATAAAGCCACGAGAAATTTCAGTAACCCCACGCGACCAGGTCTTTATGGAAAACCTGATAAAAGTAGTTGAAGATAACATTGCCAATATAAAGTATTCCATTGAAGATCTTAGCCGGGATGTTGGAATGAGTCAATCACAACTGCACCGAAAACTAAAAGCCCTGGTCAATCAAACCACCAACCACTTTGTCCGTTCCATTAAGATGCATCGGGCAAAGGAGTTGCTGGAAAAAGATGCAGGCACCATTGCCGAAATTGCCTATATGGTCGGATATGATGATCCTGGTTATTTTTCTAAATCATATAAGGCCTTCTTCGGTAATCTGCCTTCTGAGGTGAGAAAAAAACCTGATTAACAAGAAAAACAGCACCCTTTGCAAGATTTTTATTATCCATTCCTAATTGGGCACTTTATTTTTGCGCATAAGAAACCTATACGAATGCAACTGGAGAAAGGTTAAACCACAACCTTGAGTTCCATCATATCTCCATTTTGAATCCTGTGCCATCATGCGCTGGATTTTTTTTGCATTTACTGGTAATTTTTCTTCAGAGGAAAATTTACCATAATAATCCCAAATTTTCCTACCCATCCCATGGCCTGAAATTGTAAGTTTGCCAATCAAAAGTCAATTTTGTTTTTCTTAAAACTATATACACCATGAAAAGGATCATTTTGTTTACGTTCATTTTGCTTTTTATTACTTTTAATACAGCCTTTGCCTCCAACCCATCCAGAAGTTCCATCCCCTTAATTGGGGATCCAGCACCTTCCTTTGTTGCCGAAACAACGCATGGGACCCTCCATTTTCCTGAAGATTATGGCCGCAATTGGAAAATTCTACTGGCACATCCGCGTGATTTTACCCCTGTCTGCTCTTCTGAAATATTAGAGCTGGCATATTTACAGAGAGATTTTGAGATGCTTGGCGCAAAGCTGGTTGTTGTATCGACCGATGCGCTGGAATCCCATTTTTTGTGGAAGGAAGCCCTTGAAGAAGTGCCGTTCAGAAACCGCCCACCCGTAAAGATCAATTTCCCCCTTGTGGAAGATGAGGCTTATGTAATTACTGATTTGTACGGAATGACCCACCCGGAAGCCAAACGGGGGAAAAACATCCGCGGCGTTTTCTTAATTGACCGGGATAATAAAGTCAGGGCGATGTATTTCTATCCTGCTGAAACAGGGAGAAACATGGATGAGATCAAACGAACCCTGATGGCCTTGCAGAAAACCGATGATGATTTCAATGTTATGACACCTGCAAACTGGGAACCTGGCGATCCTGTCATGATACCCTTTACCACCCCTGTGATGGAGGAATATTTACATGAAGAAAACTCCCTGTATTTCCAGTATAACTGGTTTATGACCTATTCCTTTGAACCAAAGGGGTATCCGTTAGAAGAACAAACAACCGTGGAATAATTTCAGAATAACTCGAAGATCTCGGCAGATTTTGCCGGGATGGTCCAATGTTCAAAGGATGTATACCGTTTTCCGGTAAGCACTTCCACTGCTTCAGCGGCGCCATCCCAACCTTCCCGGTATCTTTCAAGGCTTAAATCTACTGCTTCTTCATTGTTATTCATTACGATCATCACTCGGGCTTCATCATCATACCTGAAATAGACATAAACGTCGTTTTCCGGAACAAAATGCTTTAACCAACCAAAATGGAGAACCGGATTCTCCTTGCGAAACTCTAGCAAGGTTCGGATATGGTCTACCATCTCATTTTGCTGAGGTGTCCGGCCTTCGCGGGTAAAAGCAATCACCGGGTCACCAGGCCAACCGCCCGGGAAATCAGAGCGCATTGGGCCGTGGCCATCGTGTTCCAGGGCTGCTTTTAACAGCTCTGTCCCTGTATATATCTGAGGAATACCCCTTGTGGTCAATAGAAACGTAATGGCCATCTTTTGGTTGCGAAAATCTTCACCTACCCTTGAGAAAAAACGATCGGTATCGTGGTTGTCACCAAAGATAACCAGGTTGTATGGGTTGGCATACAAGAAGTCCATGGCAAGTGAGTTATACAGCCGCATCATTCCGCTGGCCCACCCCCTGCCTTCCTCAAAGGCAAGCCCTATCTCATCGTAAAGCGAAAAATCAAATACACTGGGGATGTTCGAGTCATAACCATCGTGATTCGTTTTTCCACCCTGGAAATAGCTAATCATAGCCGGGATGCCCATCCATGACTCCCCCACGATGTTAAAATAGGGATACTCATCCATCACATAACGAGCCCAGTCCGACATAAAAAACTTATCTGAGTAGGGCTGGGTATCTTTTCGGATGCCCTTTAGTCCGGCATATTCGATCCACCAAACGCTATTCTGGATCAGGTAAGTTGCCAGCAGGCGGTTGCGCTGATTCAGATCGGGCATATTGTGGTCAAACCAGCCGTCGGTCATACGCTTGTGATCACTCCAGGCAACATAAGGATCTACCAGCGTGGTCATCCGGTAAGAGGTACGTGTAAATGCTGGCCATTGGTTAAGCCAGTCGGATGAAGGCAGATCATTCATCCACCAATGGTAATGCCCGCAATGGTTAAAGATCATATCCTTAATGACCTTCAGTCCCCTTTCTTCCGCAAGCTGCACCAGCCGTCTATAGTCCTCATTGGTGCCAAACCTGGGATCAATCCTGTAATAATCGGTGGTAGCATAACCGTGGTAGGAATACCTAGGCTGGTTGTTCTCAAGCAAAGGATTGATCCAGAGCGAAGTGAACCCAAGGTCGCTGATATAGTCCAGGTGATTGATGATGCCCTGTATATCCCCTCCATGACGGGCATCGGGATCACGCCTGTCGGCCTTTTCCAGCATTCCGGGGACTTCATCATTGGAAGGGTCTCCGTTTGAGAACCGGTCGGGCATCAAAAGATAAATGACATCAGAGGCATTAAATCCCTCGCGATATCTGGAATCCTCCTCACGCTCACGCAACTCATAATTGTAGGTGTACTGCAATCCGTGATCATTGAAAAAGTCCATCCTGACCACACCCGGGCTGGCGCTGGAAAGATCAAGAAAAACAAACAGGTAATTTGAATTCTCAACGGCCACAACCTCCTTGAGGCTCACCTCTGAGCCACTGAGTTCAACCCGGGTCATGCCAATATCCGGGCCGTAAACCATCACCTGAAGTTCTGTATGATACATCCCGGCCCACCAGAAAGGGGGCTCAACGCGTTCGGGGGCGGCTTGAGCAATTGTCATCACCGGCATTAGGGCGGTGAAAAGCAACAGACAAGTAAAATACAAGTTAATTTTCTGGGTTTTCATTGATTTGTTAGGGTTTTTTAATTTTCTTTCAAGGAACGATCCAATAGTGTAACGAATGCTTTCAGAATTTTTTCTCAACAAGGTCCCGCGCTTCATCGAGCACCTTTTGCTGTTTTTTCAAATCCAGTCCCAGCTTTCCAAAAGCAACGGGTTTCTCAAGCAATTGCTGGCACAACACCACCTCGTTATCCAGCAATATATCTTTCTGTTTGCGTGTAAGGGTGGTCAAGACGGTGATGGGGAACAAACCAGATCCTTCAATTAAGTCCCTTAAACTTCTCTCTTGCGGGTAATCCCAACCTATCAAAGTCAATCCTGCACACTTTCCATAATCAATGGCGTCTTCGGTAAAGCGCGTATTGGTAACCACCCAGCCTGAAAATCGAAGTCCATTGTTTGAAGGGTTCTTTTCCCAGGTCTTTTTCACATCATTGAAACGGGAATGGATATACAATGGCACCTGCACATTGCAATGCTTACCCTGGCTGTTGTAAAACTTGCACTCTACCATAAAAAGCTCTTGCTTATTCCGTGCTACCACATCCAGTTCGTGCGAGACACATTGCCCTTGGACGATCTGGCTCACCAGGGTCTCATAACCAAGGGTGCCAATGACAGCTCCTACCAAACGCTCAAAGGGATAACCCGAGGGCCCCATTTCCATAATGGCCTTACGAAGACTATAACGGGCAGCTGTGCTACGCTTCAGTTTTCGCAGAATCTGAAAGGCTCTTTTATAGATCTGCGAGGTGGTTATCCCATCATACATCTGTCCCTTCAACTGCTCATAAACCCGTTCGATGACTTCTTGGCTGGCACCCGAACGTTTTAAGGAATGATTTAGTTTTTCTCGTGAAAAGAGTTCCTTCTCTCCTGAATGCTTCTTTACAATAATTTCTTCAGACATAAAAAAACAGTTAGTAGTTAACGATCCTGCATCTTGAGCATGATTTGCGAAATCGCATATTTCCCGGTAATGATCCTGTAAATATACACGCCTTCGGGCAAACCAAATGCATTAAATCGCAAATCGTGACGCCCCGGCTCCATGTGCTGATCCAGAAGGGTTGTTATCACCCTTCCATTGCTGTCGTAAACACGCACTATAACCTGCCCTGCCTCCTTAATCTCAAGGGGGATCACCGTCTGTTCCCGGAAGGGATTGGGATAGTTGCGGGGTGCAATCGGTAGCTGCCCTGTCTCATCAATACCTACCGATAACGAATGCCCTTCCAGGGTAATGTTGTCAAAACGGTTGTTGCCTTCAATGCCGGCAGCTGCCTCGTCGGTAAACAAAATCCGAAAACGCAGGGTTGGGTTATTATTGACTGCTGCAATACCGCTCAGATCAAAGGTTTTAATTTCATAATTGAGTTGAATATTGTATGCGTCACCCAAGGCAATCCAGTTGCTACCCCCATCGGCCGAATAATAAAGCTGCTCTTCCTGGGCACCATTATTGGTACGGTGTACGGCAAAAGTAAGCACCAGGTCGCGGTATCCCGTGGAAGGGGCAGCCAGGATAAGCTCCCGGGTATTGGATGGATTCCGCACCCGAAGGCCATATCCCGCAGGTTGGTTCAGGCGGCCATTCAGCAGGCTGCCGTCGGTCTGGTCCATATAGCCGTCACCTGTGCCCGGATAGGTAATCAAACCATTCCCAACCAAAGAGACATCAGCCGTCACCTGCGTAAAAACCTCGTCAGGCAGATTGTTGAAATGCCAGTAATGGATCAAGGCTTTGTCTTCCACCACCATTAAGTAGGAATGAGAATCACTGCTACCCTCCTGATCGGTAACCATCACTGTAAACTGGAAGTTCCCGCTTTCGGAAGGCATACCAGCTAGCACTCCATTCCCGGCAAGGCTCATCCCCTCGGGTAAGGAGCCCTCAGTTACCGAAAACGAGAAAGGAGGAACCCCACCCGAGACATTGAAGGTATGCCCGGGATAGTATTCATTTAGGACTGCAGCTGGTGGGTTGGTGATATCCAGTGTCAGGGCGGCCGCCACCCCAGTCAGGGCAATGTTGTCGAAACGGTTATTGCCTTCTATGCCGGCTGCCGCCTCGCCGGTAAAGAGGATCCGGAACTGTAATTGTGGATTATCGTTAACCTCCTCAATATTGCTAAGGTCAAAATGCTTCACTGTATAATCCAGAAAAATGTCATAGGCTGTTCCAACCTGGTTCCAGCTTTCTCCACCATCAGTTGAATAATAAAATTCCTCTTCCTGTGCGCCGTTATTGGTTCGGTGTACGGCAAAAGAAAACTGCAACTCACGGTAGCCCGTTGAGGGTGCAGCAATGATCAGTTCACGGGTATTTGAAGGGTTACGAACCCTTAATCCAAATCCTGCAGGAGCATTCATGTTCGCGTTGAGCAAGGTGCCGTCCGTTCGGTCCATATACCCATCACCCATACCGGGGTAGGTGATCAGGGCTCCATCGTTGAGCGAGAAATCAGAAGAAACGGAGGTAAAGGTTTCATCCGGCAGGTTATTAAAATGCCAGTAATGAATCAGGGAATTGGAAAACCAGGCCACAATGGAGGTATCCTGGGTCAGGTTAATGGTGGTCAGGGCAGGGGTCTCTGAAGGAAGACCATCCCAGTGGCTGAAGCGGAATCCAGGTTGAGCAACGGCTTCCACCTCAATGGGTACGTTTTTGAAATAGGAACCTGTCCAGGGATTGGTGATTTGATCAGGTTCCAGACGGTTCACCCGCACCCCGCCTTGCAACAAATTGGAAGAGCTCACCGTTACATTGGCCATCTCTCCCAGGCCAAACTGGGCCTTGAGGTGTTGTTTCAGGTAGCCCGGGCGCTGCTCACCAAAGGAGGCCATTCGGTTAATCTGGGCATTCCAGTGATCTACGTTATAAGGGGTCCGCCAGCGATGGATATGTTCCTCCATCTCGGGGAAGTAAAGCTGACGGTGCTCTTCCAGTTTATTCAGCACATAATCTTCCTGAAACACTGTGTTCATCATGTCGCAAAAGCGGTTAATCAAGGCAAACCTGAATTGCTGGTTTTCGGTAAGCCTTCGGAAGATCAGTGTTGACCAGGCCGGATTGGGCCAGCCCGGACCGTTGGGGGCCAGGGCAAAGGCCAGGGTGTTATGCGCAGGGCCTTCATACACCCCGGGAACATAATCGAAGTTTAACCAAAAACCAAAGTCCGTATCCTTGATCATCCATCGCCAGCGGCCATCATGCCCATAAGGAGCATCCGGCTGATACGAGGGAGTCATCTTCCGCCAGTACTGCAGGTTGTTACCGGGCCAGTCCGTATTCATAAAATAGATCTCTGCCACCTGGTGGTCGATAAAACTTTCAACATCCATTCGAGTCTGAAGGGAGGCATAATTAGATGCATTGCTCATGCTGTTGTTCTGGAGAAACTGAATCATCTCCTGGTAATGTGCCACCCCGTCGGGATTGCCGTTGTCAAGAATTGCATTATTTTCCAGCATGGCATAATCCATCTCACCCAATCCGTAATGCGATTCAATGAACCGGCTGTCAAAGCGATCGCGCACATTGTGTACGCCCCAGTATTCTCCGTTAAGAAAAACCACTACGGGCCTGGAATACTGCAGGTCAAGTTTGGTAACACCCTTCAACAGCGACTGCATAAAGGCATCGCGAAAAATAGCCTGATCCCAGTCGTTTCCGCTATTACGCAGCAGAAAACGTTTAAACTCGAAAACAGGCTTATCGGGGAAAAATTGATAATCAACCCAGGATTCCCCATATTCTGATCGCGCATAAAACCGCAAAGACTTCCTGGGCCTTTGACGGGTCGTACCCCCGTGGGTGCGCACCCCAAGGTTCTGGGCAAAGGCAAGGTTCCCGTCCTCTTCAAAAAACTCTACGTGCGACAACCGCTCCCATTCATCACCTTCCTGGAAATAGTTGCTGTAATTCCCATAAACATAAATCCCGGTATCAGGATCAAAGAAGGCACCATAATGGGCAGCAATGGACACCAGAGGCATGGAGAAACGGGCAGGGCCTTCGGGATCAACAATATAGGTCGCCGTGGTTGTCTCTCCCGGATCCATGCGCGGAGCAAAAGCCCGGGCACGGACGGTGTGAATCTTGAAAATTTCACCGGCAGGCGGAAACCATTGCTCA
Source organism: Bacteroides sp. (assembly GCA_036351255.1). Classification (NCBI taxonomy): domain Bacteria; kingdom Pseudomonadati; phylum Bacteroidota; class Bacteroidia; order Bacteroidales; family Bacteroidaceae; genus Bacteroides; species Bacteroides sp. Next base: position 77,305 of record JAZBOS010000094.1, on the reverse strand, counting down.
CTGCCGCCACCCACATTATTTGTGGGAATCAGCGAAATAATGTTGGGATCACCGGCACGGCTATCAATCTGAAGGTTTTCCTCAAACAAGGGACTGTCTTCCGTGGGTATGCTGCCATCAGTGGTATACCGGATGGTGGCCCTTGGCATCAGATCCTCTATTACATATACTCCCGCTTCGTAAGTAATTCCATCAAAGGTAATGGTAGCGTCCTCCAGCGGTAGGCCTCCTGCATCCTGAACGAAAAATGTTACCGTAAACAAGGGAGTCTCTGGTTCAGGGGGATTGATGTCACCATACAAATCATTGATCAGCGTATCACCCACAATATTAACCACCCGGTTAGGGTCGCCGCTCCATTCACCATCAGCCCAACCTGCGTTTCGAAAATACTTATACTCATATTGCCCGGGTTCCAGTTCAAAGCTCAGCACATAATAAGCCGAACCCACCGCTTCCTCGTCCATCAGCAAGTCAGGGTTAGTTCCAGGCTCAGGCCACATGGGGTCTGCCATCGTACCGCTCATATATACGTCATCACCCGGAACCACATTTGATCCGGTGGTATTCACCCTGAAGGTTACGCTAAACAGTTCCCGCGAACCAGACTCATTTTCTTTTAAGTCAACAGATTTGCCTTCATTCAGATTGATGAGAATTTCAAGGTCTTCGTCAATGATCGTAACGGTCCCTGAAAGGCTTTCATAACCCGGAGCGCTGACCGTGTAAGCATACTCTCCCGTTTGGGCCGTTTGCATGCCAAGTTCAAACGCGGAGGAATAAAATCCTGCCGGCTGCGAAAAAACTGGCTTCCCAGTCAAATGAGTTACACGCAAATTGTTCTTTTGCTGGGCCCGGGATGAAAATACCCCAACTGCCAGCAAAAAGGAAAGAAATATCAGGAATTTATGGTAAGGAAAGAAAGGTCTCATGGTAAAGCAGATTATTAATGGTAAATTTTTTTCGGAATTTTTTGGAGGAATTTCCCGGGAAAAAAGGCAAACGCTACAGCCACTTTTTGCGGCGGAAATACCAAAGCATCCCCAGGGCTGCAAGGGCCATTACTCCCCATACGGCAGGATAAGCCCATTTCCAGGCCAGTTCAGGCATATGTTTGAAATTCATTCCATACACCCCGGCTAAGAAAGTAAGTGGAATAAAAATGGTGGCCACAATGGTCAATACTTTCATTACTTCGTTGGTACGGTTGCTCAGGCTGCTCAGGTAAAGGTCCATCAGGCCCGAAATAATTTCGCGTGACACCTCTACCCCATCAATGATCTGTATGGTATGGTCGTACACATCGCGAAGATAAATTCGGGTAGATTTCTCCAGCAGGGATGATTCGCTTTTCTCAAAGGTATTCACCAGTTCGCGCAGGGGCCATACCGAACGCCTGAGGACGAGTGCGCGCCGCTTCATGTTATGGATACGGGGCACCATCTGTTTGCTGGGGTTCCCCAGCACCAACTCTTCCAGGTCTTCCATCTCCTCTCCCAGACGCTCAAGGAGGTCAAAATAGCTGTCAACCAAAGCATCCAGCAAAGCATAAGCCAAATAATCGGCCTTCAGTGTACGAATGCGTCCCTTGCCCTGCCTGAGGCGTTCCCGCACCTGATCAAACACATCCCCGGGGCGTTCCTGGAAGGTGATCACCAGGCGTTCTCCAAGCAAAATGCTGATCTGCTCACTGGCCAAGTCGTCATTCTTTTCCCCCGGACTAAGCATCTTCAGGGAGAAAAACAGGTAACTGTCGTAAGCTTCGGCTTTGGGACGCTGTTCTGTGTTGACAATGTCTTCCAGGGTCAGGGGGTGAATACCAAATAACTCTCCGGCTTTCCCCATCAGGCCCATTTCGTGGATCCCGTCAATATTAACCCACGAAACCCCTTGATAGTCCTTGATTTGACTGGCACATTCCTCAAGGCTGGAAGCCTCACCCTCAGTAAAGGTTTGCCGGTCATACTGAATCAGGGTGATTCGCGGAAACTCAATCTTTTGTTCTCCGATATGGATCAGGGAACCGGGGGATAACCCGGTTTTACGCGACCTCTTTTTCCGGTTATTTGCCATAGGGAAAGGGATTCCTGCAAATATCGGAATTTTTACGGACTCTGTCTAATGGCCCGAAAAACGATACTTCAGCGAGATGCCACCCATCCCCAGGCTGATGTCACGACTGGTAAGGGTTCCTATGGGGAGTTTGACAAAGGGTTCAATAACCATGGCGCTGTTCTCGCGCAGGATCACATAACCCAGCGAAAAATTCAGCAATCGCCCGAAGTCAAAACGGCTCAGCGCTCCGTATTTTTCATCTACGCTGAAGGTAGAAGTGGTGTATTGCAATTCCATCTGCCCAGTGGCGTCATTGTAAAAGGACTGCTCCAAAAAAGCAGTGTTGGTACCCGAAAACCTTTGCTGCAGATATACCAGGGAAGACAGACCTGTACTGACATACATCCTGCGTTTGCTGGTTTCCATTACATTGAACTGGGCATTCAGGGGGATCTCAAGGGCCAGCATTTCATATTCATTGTTGCCGGTCAGGTTCACATCGGATGAGCTGTAATTGCCCGAAACATAATCGTACATAAAATCTGACTGGGAAAAATTTACCAACTCAAACTGATGATAGGTAAGCATTCCACCCGAAGCCAGTGTAACTGTAGGCGAAAGGCTGTATTCGGCGGTGACCCCTGCGGCATATCCTGGCCCATCCGACACGCGCTGTTCAGCAAAGGCCAGCATCGAACCTGCCGAGACTCCCCAGGCCAGGCGACCTTCCTTTTCCCTGCCATGCGAGGGGTCTGTAAGGGACAGTGCAGCATCCCGGGGATTAGCATTTTGTTCTCCGGTCCTTTCGTGTTGCGGTCGCAAAACCAGTGTCGGCACCTCAGCCGCTTCATTCTCTTCAGGGGTGGTTCCGGCAAGCGCCTCCCCTTCTGTCTCTGCAGCCTCCGCCAGGATCTCAGAAGGCAGGTCATCCGCTTCCTCAATGGCTGGCCCTGCGAGGTCAATCACCTTCACTTTAGCCTGACGAGGCCTGTATGCAGGCTTATTCCCTTCCGCCAGCAATGAACCTTCTGACGTCAGTGGCTCAGAAGCAAGACCAGGCTCAATGTCCAACGCCTCCCCGGCAGCTTCCGGAACCGAAGCCTTAGGAATTTCCTTCTGAATTTGTGCTGATTGTGCTATTTCCGCCCGCTCAGGCTGAAAGTCCACAAACCAGAATATTGACAAGCCCGTCAGCAAGGCAATGCCAGCCGCCTTGGTCAGGAAGGGCCACAAGGGCACCACACGGGCCTTGCCGCCCCGCTCCAGGCGTGCTTTCATCCCTGCCCAGGCTTCCGCCGGCATGTCTTCCTGCCAGTCATCGAAAGCCTTACGGACATTGTCGGAAAATTGATCATCAAACGGCTTCATGGCGCTGATCTATAATTCTTTCAACATACAATTTCCTGAGCATTTTTTTTGCTCGGCTCAGGTGCGAGCGTGAGGTGCCGGGCGAAACATCCAGCAAACCGGCAATTTCCTCGTGATTAAACCCTTCCACCTCATAGAGGTTGAAAATGACCCGGTACACCTCGGGCAAGCCTTTAAACAAATCCAGGATCTCCTCCGCCCTTAGTTCTTGTTCCAGGTCAGGCTCAATGCCCGGTTCCATTTCGGCAACCGCTTCGTCAAGGAAAATCCTGAATCTTTTGTTGCTCCGGTAATGGTCGAGGGCGGTGTTGATCAGGATACGCCTGAACCAGGTCTTAAAGGGGCGGTCCTGCTGGTATTTGTCAATATTGTCGAACACCTTGTAAAAACTATCATTCAGGATCTCCATGGCATCCTCACGTGAGAGGGCATAACGAAGGCATACCGACATGCCAAAGGCATAAAACTGCCGATAGAGCAATTCCTGAAACTTCCGCTTGCCCTTCCTGCAACCCGAAAGAATGTCCTGTTCGGTATAACCTCCTTGTGTCAAAAGCCCTATGGTTTTCTTTTTTCAAAATTAACTCCATTTTCAGAGAAAACGGGTCCGGCTTTTCTTTTTGATGTTATAAACAGGACAGGAGCCTTCAAAGGGTTCCTCAAAAAAATAAAGAACGTATTCTTTTTGTGCGTTTTCAACAAACCCCTTTCGGGGAAGGCCCGAAAACCGGCAGGGACAAAAGAAACGCACTGCCGGCGCGGGAACCTCAAGGAAGAAACCAAAACCGGTGAAAGAAAAAATTGCTGAACCGGGATCGTTTTCATGGTTAAAAAAATCATTTTAAACAACAAAAGTCCATCTACTGCAAAACCTCGATTCCAAGGGTTTCAGGTCCGTCTACCCCCCTGTATTTCAGGGTATATATGCCCGGATGGGGAAAAACCACCGAAAATTCAGCGCTTTCTTCTACCAGCACATCGGGGCAGGCATAGGCATGATCCCTTTTCAGCCACACCTCCACCTCCATCTCCCAGGCCCGCAAGTGGGTGTCGATGCCGGTGCGGGTGAAGCAGGGCTGGGGCTTGGCATAGGTGACCGTCAGCACGGCCGGTTGGCCGGCATGCAGGCTGTAGGGCACATGAAAGCTTACGATATAAGCCTCAAACTCATCACTTTCCGGGTCTTTCCCAAACCAGTCCCACTCCTTGCTGCACGAGGGCATGAACAACAGCACCCCGGACAGAAAAATCAGTATTCGCAGCTTGTCAATCCTTGTTTTCACGACAATATCTTATTAACGAATGGCAATATGACTGAGCAAAACAATGCTCTGCGGATTTGAGTAATCATACTGGAATATTCCGTCTTGCCCGATGAGGATCAGGATACCGTCGAGGGGAATGACATCGAAGGTGTCAATGTCCTGAAAATGGGCAATCATATTGGATGAAATGGCCAGGGGATTCGAGGCATCGTAAACCTTTAGCCCTGCAGCCCCGTCGCAGATAAACAGCAGCGTGTCATCAATGCCCAGCCCATGGGGGTTGAACATCGGGTAAGATTTAAGCAATTTGGGGTTTTCCAGGTCCGAGAGGTCGATCACATCCAACTGGTTGCTGAAGTTGGCGCAGGCATTGCCCGAGCGAAGCGTGACATAGGCAATGTCGTTGGCCACCACCACCGGGTCGCAAGAATTGATGTGGTTGATTTCGCTAACAAACTGCGGGTGAGCAGCTTCATCAAGGTTATAGATGATCATCCCGGATGTGGTGCCGATGAACAGGTGATTTTCCAGGCGAAACAGGGTTTCCATTTCACGCCAGGTCGAGATGCTGTCGACCGGCGTCATATTTGCGGCATCCGAAATGTCAAGGGTCTTCAATACCCAAGGCGTGGTGACGCTATACAGGTAATGGTCGTTGAGCATAAAGCGGGCCATGCTTCCGCCTACGCCAGCGCTGTTATCGCCGCCCGAACCTATACCGCCGTCCATCGCGTACTCGGCGCCCCACCAGCCGCCCCACCAGCCGCCCCAACCACCATATTCCTCGGTGACGGTTTCCACCTTCCAGCCTACCACCACACCTTTGGTGCGGTCGAGGTCATAAATGGGAAGACTCTGGTCGTATGGGGGCAAAACATCAGGGAAGGCATTCTCCAGGCGGCTGATCACCACCGGGTTCATCACGTCGCTAATGTCGAGTGAGACCAAATCAATATAGCTGTCGGCAAACAGGATGTCGCCCCTGATGGCCATATCCACATTGCCTTCCAGCTCGTAGAAAGCCAGCCGGATGGGGTTGGACGGATCGGCATTGTCAATGACGTGGATGCCCTTGTTCACCTCGTTCACGAAAAGGTAGTTATCCTTGAAATAAATCTTTCCTGCCTGCTGAATTTCCTTGGCAGGTCCCGACTGGAAGGAGTTGCGAAACTCATCAAAGCTTTTGTACACCGGCTTATATACCTCGTGGGTATATTCGTCGTTGACCTTGCAGCCTCCAACAGCAAAGAGAATCAGTAAAGCAAAGACCCCCTGGAATATCAAATTCTTTTTCATTGCAATGAAGTTTTGGTTTGGTTTAAGGCAGTATTCAATCGTTTACACAATCGCCCATACGAAAATCGGGGGGCAAATGCTGCAAGTGACCATAAAAATCATTAAAAAAATCAGGATTCACTTGGATTTTTCCCCAAGCATTCGCATGAAAGCCATTTTTTCCCGAGTATCTTCGCCCATTGATTCTATTGCTTCCCCCAACCTATCTTTTCATATGATACCCATACCATCCTCGGACTTAATACGGAGTTTATACGGTTTAAACCGTACAAACTCCGTATTAACTCCGTATTAACTCCAAGTTTGATTCGGTTTTACCCACTCGATAAGGCCTATGGGAGCAGTAAAATATACCTTTAAGGGATGGAACACCAATAAGCGGGGGCTTTGGATCAAAAACTACCGGGGCTTCAGAAATTGCAAGAAAGAGAAGCATTCTTTCACAGTCAATGTGCCAGGTATGGGCCCGTTGTGCCTGAAAAGGAATTTCCTGTTTTAAATCAGATAAGCTGGGGTTCATTCTCAACTGGAAAATTAACCAGGGCTTCCTGCTTTCGTGAAGGGCCAAAGTCAGGCCAAAGGATTTGAAAAACTTAAAAGGAAAACGATCCGGGGGTTAGTCGTTAAAGGTTTTCTTTTCCGGCCGGAATCTTTCGTTCCCGGTAAGGGTCAGGGATCAAAATTCTCAATGGTCTTGAGGCCATTTCTGTTGAATCCGATGCGGTAGCGCTTCAGTTCGGTTTGGTCCTCATAACGAAACTGAAGAATCATATTCAGGAAATAAAGCTTCTCGGCCTTGATCACCGAATAGCCCAGGGCATTGTCATCCGGGGCAAATAGGGGGACTTCGGGGTTGTCCATTTTTTGCGTCAGGTTGGAGAGGTTAAGTCTCAGGATCTCGACAAGACCATTGATCTGGTAAAGGCTGGACTCATCAAGCAGCTGCCTGTTGAGCCTGACATGCTTTCTGTAAAGGATGATTTGTTCGCCATTGATCCTGTTGTTGGCTTCCAGGATGGGAGAACGGTCCCTGCGTTTAATCACTTCAGGTGGCACTTTGGTTTCGGAAATGTAATCCATGGCTTCTCTGACCTGTCCGATCGCCTTGCGACCCAGTCCCACAATGGTTTTATGATCAAAGCTCCATTTTCCAAGCTTATGGGCAAAATAATACCGTGTCAACTCTTTGATGCGGTCCTTAAGCATATAGCTAATGACCAGGGCAACAAAAAAGGGCATGGTAAGGTTTCCGAAGCGGCTTTGAAAAGAGAATGCCATGGCTGTGGCAAAAACCATTGAAATGCCTGCCGCCAGGCTCAGGTAAACCTGCTCAACCCATATCCGGTCGCGTTTCTTGTTGGTCTTTACGAAAAGTTCGCTCTCGGCATATTTTTTCAGCAGCCCCATCCTGACGGTCAGTTCGCGGTTGTCTTCTTTTTGGTCCCGGCTGACCACCCTGAATCCTATTCTTCGCTTGTAGTCAATTTCATGATGAACAAGGTCAAGGATTTGTCTGCGATAACTTTCAGCCCCCGGAGGCTCCAATTTATCCAGTTTTGAAACAAGCAAAAAAGCATGATACTCAATGAGATTGCTCATAAATTCATCGCCAAAGAGAAAATAGTTGCGATGACTCTTCTGGATTGTGGGGACATTGATGATCCTTCTGAGTTCACGGTATTTAGCGGCAATGCTGGCAGCGTTACTTACGAAACCATCCACCAGGAATTCCTTGTCCTCGGAAAACTCGTTCTTGTCAATATTGGCGACCTCATCGCGGAGGGCACTTTTCAGGATAGAAAGGAACATCCTGATCTGGTATTCGTAAACTTCGGCTGCCGTTCTTGAGGGATGGGAGGCCAGTTGCTCAAAGGCTTCCTGCAGCCTATGGAGGGGGGAATGACCCTCGCCTGCAATGTCGCGCAGGAGGAATACCGGGGTAGAAAGCCGGATGTTGGCCTTCAGGTCGCGGTAGAATTCACCTTTTCCATAAGTAGCCGGATTGACATCAAGGCTATTGGGGATAAAGAACCAGGTATTGACGGAAAACTCACTGATCTTTCGTTTTTTCCTGGCATGGTAGCCCAGTTTCAACTCTACAGTTAAATTGTCGTGAAGTTTAACCAGACTTTCTATCATAGCCTTTTAATAAGGGGCATCAAAAGATTCCAAACACCCCATCAGGAGTGATGCCCAAATAACGGAACCAGGTTTCGCCGGCAATGATGTTGATCACCCAGGCAATGACCATCATCGTGAAGCCGAAGCGGAAGGCATCGGTGAGGGAGTATTGGTCGGTTTCATAAAGCAGGGCGGCGGGCTTGCTGTTAAAGGGCAAAACATAGACATGCTCAATCATAAAGGCCACTGGCAGGGCAAGGCTGAACACTGAAAAGCCAAAACGATTGGCCACCCCGATGGCAATGGGGATAAAGATCATGGTTCGCATGGTTTTCGACTGGAAAATGAGGGCACTGAAAACCATTACCCCGGTAAGCAGAACGTAAAGCAGCCAGAAATGGGTATTATCGCCAATGCCCAGATGGTCAAAGAATGCGTTCACGCTGAGGGATGGCAGGTCGGTGACGTCCAGTCCCGCTCCGAGGGTATAAGCGCCAGCCGAGAAGAGCATCAGGTGCCAGGGGATGTCGACCTCGTTCCACTTGATGATGCCTACCCTGGGCAGCAGGGCCACAATGGCGCCCACGAAGGCCACTGCTGTGGCGCTGATGCCGTGCAGTCGATCGGTGGCCCAGAAGGCCAGGATCAGCACAAAGATGATTACGGCTTTCAATTCCTGGACATCCATCTTCCCGAGCTTCTGATATTCCTCCTTCAGGCGGGCCATCCCCCCCTTGATCTGGGGAAGGCGTTCCCCGGGTTTTAGGGGAAAGAACACCTTCATGGCCAGGAGATATCCAACAAACATCAGGCCCACCATAATGGGAAACTGTGCCATCATCCAGTCGGAGAAATAAACAGGACTGCCGGTGGCGCCCAGGATAAGGGCGGCTGCCAGTAAGTTGGCGCCGGAGCCAGTGACAAAGGCTCCCGCGCCAATATTGATGTCCAGGAGGTTTTGTAGCACGATGCTGCGGCCAAAGTTGTTCTTGCCTTCGCCCGAGCGTGCTCCATATATGGCGGCAATTACCATAAATATAGGAAGCAGGATGGCGGCCTTGGCCGTGGTGGCCGAGATAAAGGCCGACAACACGATGTTGATGAAAATGAAGCTGATGAAAATGGTGCTGGCGTTTTTTCCAAACCGCAGGATAAACCAAAGGGCAAAACGCTTTGCAACCCCCGTGGCCACCAACATACTGGCCAGGACAAACGACATGATGTTGAGCCACATCACGGGGTGGCCCAGTTGGGCATAGGCTTCTTTTTCTGTAAGAACGCCGGTCAGCACCAGGCTAATGATAAGGATGAGCGAAGTGAGATAATTGGGCAAGGCTTCGGTGATCCAGAGGATCAGGGCCGCAAGGAAAATGGCAAGCATATAGGCATTGTGCTGGCTGAAAGCTTCCGCACCGATACGTTCAAACTCCTTCAGGGCCGACTTGGAGACCAGGTCAAGGGCTTCAATATCCTGCAGGAAAGGAACCTTCAGAATGAATCCAAACAGGACAAAGGCCAGTATGGCCATGGGAATCCCGGCGATGGCCAGCCATTTCTCAAAAGGGGTTTTGGATCGCTTTGGCAGCTTCTCAATGCGGTAATGATGCATATCCAGCGGATCAAAGCCATTGTTGTTCTGTTCGCTTTCGGGCAAAATATCAGCCTCTTTCATCCTGTTTCAATTAAGTAAGATAAAAAAAGTTGTAATCGTTTAATTTACAATATCTACCACTTCCTGTAGGGGTTCTTCATCAACATGGAGTTGTAGTAGCGGGTATAGCCGGTTACCTCTTCCCCCAGCCAGTCTGGTTTTTCGAACACTTCGTCCTCAGACGATAATTCTACTTCGGCCATGATCAGTCCCTGGTTCTCACCATAAAACTCATCCACTTCAAAGGTATGCTTTCCTGCCTTTACCAGGTAGCGGGTTTTGTCAATCACCCCCGGTTCGCAGATATTCAGCAACTCCTGGGCTTCCTCAACGGGAATTTCCTTTTCCCATTCATAACGGCTTGCGCCAGATTGGCTTCCGATACCCTTTACGGTAAGAAAACCTTTGTCTCCTTTGACACGCACCCTGACGGTACGTTCAGGAACAGAGGACAAATACCCTTGTACGATGCGGGTTTTTTTGGTCACAAAGGGCTTAAAGTCGCCCTTTACTAAAAACTTGCGTTCTATTTCTTGTGGCATGGCTTTTTTGGTTTATTAGTTATCATCGTTGTCATTGTTGTCGTGGTTGTCATTGTTGTCGTGTTCATTCCCGCAATTTGGGGATTGTCATTGCGGTCAGGTCAAAAGGAAAAGCTGTTTTATTTGAGCACCAACCTGGCCACCAGAAAACCCTGACAACGCGAAGCAGACAAGCTTTTACTCATTTGCCACAGGCTTATCGATCCAGCCTATAACCCGCTTGATAGCCTGCAGGTAGTTGATGTTTTCCACTCCATCGAGACCCACATCCCGAATGGTTTTTTTGATATCTTCCACCTCGGTAGATTCGGAATTTATGGTCACCAACTGGGCTCCGTTTATAAGCACGTATCCAAACTCGCATATGGTATTGTTTACCATGTACCCGTAACGTTCCTTATGCACCCTGACAGCCTGCAAATCCGGATGGTTTTTGATGATGGCCATAAACTCATCAAAGGTGTATACTTCCTGGTCGAGCGAGGGAATATCCACCTGGAAGGCAGGGAAGACCTCATTTTTAAGGATTTCGGGTTTAATGGGGAATTCTCCCTTCATTAGGGGATTCCATTGTTCAAGTCCATCCACGGTTTGCACATAGGTTTTAATGTCCATTTTTCCATCGCGGATCTTGGTGTTGTTGATGTCGTTGGTACGCGATAGGATATAGACCTCATCCGAGTGCCTTTCCCATACCTTTTCGGGTACGGGCACCGAAAGACGCGACATCCTGAAATGAGCTTCATCGAAATCCTGCCCAAAGGATCGGAATTCAAAGCGCGGCTTGGAGATTTCTCCGATTTTTAATTCTTCCTTTTTCATATGTTTGAGTCATTTTCGGGGATATTGGAGAAGCAAGCGGGAAGGGGTGAGTATAGGATTGTGCACACCACACCCCTTCCCTTGCCTCACAAAAGCTGTTTTTAATAACTAGACTTTGACAAAGTTTTTTTTCAATGAGTCCAGAATGTTCTATTGACTATTTGCAGAACCATTGGTAACCGTATTGAGGATTTCCCAGTTATGGGCCCCGTCTTCAAACCGGCCAAATGACTGGGTTGTTTCGAGGGCAGGGATTATCACGAAATCAATGACGTTACCACCAGTATCTTCGAGCCAAACGGCGTCACCACCGCTGCCCAAGCCGAAGCCGCTATCGTCTTCATCATCAACCACGATTACCAGAAAGCCGTTGGCGGGAACCAAAGAGCCGGCAGGGAATTCTTTCTTGGGCTTGGTTCCTTCGAAACCGCCGCTGTCGTATATCTTGTATCCACTGATGTCAATATCGCCGGAGGAAGTATTGTAGATTTCAATCCAATCAGGATTAACATCATCGCCTCTGGAATAAGTTTCGTTCATTACAATGGCAGGAGCATTGGCAGCATCGCTATTAGCTGTTCCACGGGTTACGAAATTCAGCACCTGCCAGTTATGTGCACCATCGGCAAAACGGCCGAAAGACTGGGACTCCTCGAGTGCAGGAATGGCCACAAAGTCCATGACATTTCCATCGGTATCCTCAAGCCAAACAGCATCGCCCCCGCTGCTAAGACCAAAGCCACTTTCATCCTCATCGTCGACAACGATGACCAGGAAACCATTGGCAGGCACAACAGAGCCTTCCGGGAAAAGCTTCTTGGGCTTGGTACCTGCGAAACCACCGCTGTCGTAGATCTTGTAACCGGTGATATCAACATCTTCGGCGGAGGCATTATACACCTCAATCCAGTCTGGGTTGCCATCGATACCCCTTGAGAAAGCCTCATTCAGTTTAACAACAGGCGCTGGACCATCGTTATTGGCCGTTCCGCGGGTAACGAATTCAAGGATCTGCCAGTTGTCGCTTCCATCGGGGAAAGCACCGTAGGAATTGGTTTCTACGGGTACAGCAGGAACTTCCAGGGTGTGGATAACCTCACCGGAAGCATCTTCCAGCCAAAGGGTTTCACCCCCGCTGGAAATACCAAACCCGCTATCTTCCTCGTCATCGACAATAATGACCATGAAACCCTTAGCTGGGATCAGTGAACCTGCAGGGATCTCCTTCTTGGGCTTGGAACCCGACTGTCCGCCACTGTCATAGATTTTGAATCCACTGATATCGATTTCACCGTCAGAAGTATTGTAAATTTCAACCCAGTCAAGGTTTCCTTCAATCCCTCTTGAGTAAACTTCATTCATCAGGATATCAGAGATTTCCGGAGCTGGTGAATCATCGTTGGCGGTGCCACGTGTAACGGTTTCCAGGATCTGCCAGTTGTCGCTTCCGTCGGGCATTCTTCCATAGGATGTGGTCTCAATAGGCATTGCAGGGATTTCCACGTTGTCAATCTGTTCGCCCGCCGCATTTTCAAGCCAAATAATGTCGCCACCGCTTGACAAACCAAAACCAGCCTCATCTTCAGAGTCGACAACGATTACAAAAAAGCCCTTGGGAGGAATAATGGTTCCTGCAGGAAATTCCATTTTGGGTTTTGCACCCGACTGTCCACCTCCATCATAGATCTTGTATCCACTAAGGTCGACGTTTTCATTGGAGGTGTTATAAACTTCAACCCAGTCGGGGTTTTCAGGAACGCCCCTGGAAAAAACTTCATTCATCACAATGGGGGACTCGGCTGTGACGGAATCGTCAATATACACCTCATCCTTCACGCAGCTTGACAGGCCAAAGGCCAGAAGTGCTATGGCTAGTATTATTCTGTTTGTTCTCATCCTTTTAAGAATTATGATTTTTCAATTAAAACGCAACTTCAAATCGCACGGCGATCATATGGAAATCCTCACCGGCAGTGCCTTCAGGATCAACCACAGACATACCGTTAGTAGTTAGTTCACCTGCCTCGTTATAGCCAACAAATAACTTGTTCTTACCTGTTGCATAACGGTCGTGGTTGAGGTAGGCGTAGTTAAGTGAGATTTTAACGTTATGGTTGGCATAATAGTTAAGGCCAAAAGTATAACCTTCGCCAGCACCTCCCATAATGTTTCCTTCACCACGGCTGTTCAGACTCAGGTAATCGTAGCGGAAGGCAATATCGATATCACCCCATTCTTTACCTCTTACAGACTGGGTAAATTCGCCTTCCCCGGTGTTGTAAACATAGTTGCCACCAAAAAGCATTACAGCTCCCTGCATGAAGAAACCGTTAAATTGTTCTGTGGGCAAATCGTCCAGGCGATTAACGTCGGCCATCATAAATTCGGACTGGAAGCGGAAATTCTTGTAATATCCGGCGATTTCCACGTTGCCTAGGAGGGTAAAGTCTACGGATGTAATATCATCGGTATCAATATATTTCTTGCGGTTAATGGAGGATAATGACCTGGTATCGAAGCGGGTCGATCCAATGACCTCAGCAGAGGTTTTGGGGGTACGATAAGAGCCGGCCAAAGCAAAGTGCAGTCCTTTAGTCAGATCATCATACCAGGGCATGGCTACAAACTTACCCGTTAATGAGTAGCCTTCATCCACCCCAAAGTCTTTATTGGCATCCTTTGAGAAAAGCCTTTCTTCCAAGTCATCCACCTTCTGGAAATGAAGGCCAGTATAACCAAGGAACCAGTTCCTGTTATAGGATAGGCCAATCCCAATGGTTCTGGAAGGTGAAATGGCATTGGTCACATTGGGTCTTTCAATGAACTGGGTATACCGTGAAGAGGTGGCCCTTTCCATAGAAAATACTTCCTTGTAGTGACCCACTTTAAACTCCAGGCCTTTAAGGTTGTTGTACTCAAGGTAGGCATCCTTCATTTCGAGTTCAGAGTTGGAAACGTCAATATCAAACTCCCCGTACCAATTTTTACTAAACTGTGATTTGACGGCAAAGCGGGCCCTTCTGAGGGAAGTACCGTTCCCAATTTCATTGTAGGTATCGCCAAAGAATGCAGCCCCATCTGCGTTGATCCTGGCGTCGAACCAAATGCGGTAATCCTGATCCTTGTTTTCAAGGACAAGAATACCGTTGCGTTCTTCGGGAAAGAGCGGGTCACGTTTTACCCTGGCACCGTATTGGTTGTAGCGGATGCTGGAGGCGAGAGCAAGTTCAACTTGTGTCCTGCCCCCAAGAATAACCATCTCCTCTTCATAATCAGGGTGATTGAACAGAAGAACCAGGGATGAATTTTCCGGTACCCCAATGGTAAAACGCCCTGCCGCATTTGTTTTTGCAGTAATGTCAGAGTCATTCACAGTAACTTGCACATCTGCAACGGGGCTACCATCCACTTCGGAAGTCACCACGCCAGTTACATTGCGCACTTGTCCGTAGGCAACAGCGCTAAAGCTGAGCAACAAACAGACAATCAGTAGTTTGCTTAGTTTGTTCATTTCGGTTTAATTGGTTAATGAATAGTTTAACAAAGTTTATTTTTCAATTTTGGGTAAAGATTCTAAACTCAAGTTTGCCAGAAAGCCATGAACTGTTTAAAGGTTTATTAGAAACTGGGGTAAATTCTCCCCGGGTTTTAATTCCAGTTTTTTTCGGAGGCGATACCGTGCAATCTCCACGCTTTTGGCTGAAATATTCAAAAAGGTGGCGATTTCCTTGGTAGAAAAATTCAAGCGGACCAACGTAGCCAGGCGCTTTTCATTTTCAGTTAAATCGGGGAACCGGTTAGAAAGCTTGATCTGAAAGTCTTTGTGAATTTTCTCTATCTGCCCGTAGTATTCATCCAGTTCCTTAGTGAACGACATTTTCTGTTTGAGCAGCACCGATAACTCTTTTAGGCGGGCATCCCGCATGGGGATATCCTCTTGTCCGATCAGTTCATTGATTTGATTGGAAATATTTTCAAGGAAAGCCCTTTGCTCGCTGATATTCATCAATAGGTTATTAAGTTCCTGCCTTTTGAGTTCCAGTTTATTGCTCAGCATGGTGTTTTCCATCTGGATTGTGTTAATCTCCAGTTCACTAAGGGCTTTTTGGGAGTTGTAGGACTGGTTTTGATGAACCAGGAGTTCGTTTTCGGTTTTCAGTCTTAATTCCCTTTGGCGAAAGAACAGGAACAATAGCAGGGCAATGGCCAGAGCTGCCAGGACCAGCAAACCGGGCAGGATCAGATTAAAATTTTGAATACCCCTGTTGACAGCTTCGGTTTGCACTACAGCAGTTTCAATGGTTGCAGTCTCTTTGACGACCACCAGGCCAAATACGTTTTGAACAAAGAAAAGCCCAAGGTAGGTAAAGATGCCTGCGACAAGGGGGGTAGCCACCCAACCAATGGCAATGGATCCAAGAATTTTGCCTTTGATCTCATTGACACCCTTCACCAAACCGATACCTAGGACTGCTCCGATCACCACCTGGGTGCTGGATACAGGTACCAGAGGAAGGGAAGGTAATCCGAGTCCTTGCAGAAAACCAGAGAAAGAGGACGAAGAAAAAAGGAAGAGCACCAATGCCTGAGCCAGCACCACGACCAGTGCGGCCTCAGAGGTCAAAGCAAGGATCCCGCGTCCAACCGTTTCAATCACCTTATGACTGTATGTAAAAATACCCACCGAGATGGCAATGCTACCGATCAGGAAGAGGATCTGGACCCCATCGAGGGTAAACAAGCCAAAGTCAAGCATTACATCAGGTGCCGAGGCCACAAAGACTCCCATGACATTGGCAATGTTGTTGGCGCCAAGGCTGTAGGCACCGAAAGCCCCTGCAAGGATCAATCCTATACGAATGATATAATCGAGTTTAATGACGTGAATCTGCATTCGCAGCAGGCTTCTTCGGAGTAGGAGGTAGAGCAGGGCTGCAAAAACCATCCCCAGCAACGGACCGGTAACCCAGGTGCTTACAATCTTGGTAAGCACCCCATAATCGGTCGTTCGGCCGGCGAAGGCACTCCACCCCACAATGGCTCCCACAACGGCTTGACTGGTTGAGACCGGCAGACCACTTCGTGTCATAAGGAAGACCGTAATGGCAGCGCATAAAGAAACGGTAAAAGCCCCGGCCAAGGCATCTACCGAACCAAGGCTTGACAAGGTTTCAGTGGCTCCCCTCCCTTGAAAAACTGCTCCGATAACCACAAAGATGCTTGCTATCCAGGCAGCCTTTTTAAAGGAGATCATTCGCGAACCCACTGCCGTACCAAAGATATTGGCTGCATCGTTCGAGCCCAGTGACCACCCGAGAAATAATCCGCTTGTAAGAAAAATAAGGGAAAGCATACCTTTCTCCTTTTTAAATTGTGCGTTTTATGGCCATGATGGAAAGCATATCGGCCGCATCCTGGGCTGCATCAGAAAGGGTTTCGATATGCAGGGTGAAATACCGCAAATGAAATTTCTCACTCAGCTTCAATTCGTTCATTTCATGAAAAACTTTTCGCTTGATGGCGTCTGCGAGCTTGTCAGCTTCCTTCTCATACAAATAAACGCGATGAATCTTTTCCTTGACTTTTTCTGGGCTACGGAAATAATCACGGGCCGCAGGTATCACTGAGTCAATGGCTGCAGCCGATACTTCCGTTAGTTTCATCAGATCCTGGTTAAGTTCGGCAGGGATATGGGGCACTTCCACATCAAACTGAAAAAGGTTTTTCTTCGCCATATCAATGATGTTATCCAACACCTCGAGCAAGCGTAAAATATCACCCCGAAGTTGTGGCATCAGCGACTGCGTATAAAGAATATTCTCTAACTTGCGCCGGGTAATGTCGGCTTCTGTTTCAAGGGTAGAGAGTGTCTTTAGGTTATCCACAAAACTCTCCCGATTTCCGAAAAGGTAGTTTTTTACCCCTTCCTTAAATATGAGCGCACCCTCATCAATGCTGTTGAGGAAGGTATCAATGAGCTCAATCGACTTGTTTGCTTGTTTAAAAGAGAACATAGCGACCGTTGGATTTAATGGATACTTACAAATGTATTGAATTATGAAGCAGAACTTCCGTTTCGTAAAGTGCAGGAAAAAACAGGATAGAATTAGTTGTAGAGTTTTTGTAAAATTATAAATTTCTCACTGCAAGTTACTTGAGCAATTTCTTGTTGTGTATTGATTTCAAAAAAAATCAATGAATCGTTCTTAATGTAGAGCTTATGTTTGGGTTTTTTTCTGGTTTTTTTAACCTTTTGATTAAAAAATTAAGCTGAATTCTGAATAAAAAAATCATTAGTTTCGTTTACAAATTCAAATTATGAATACCGGAAATTTCCATGTTTATAAGTCTTCGGCTGGCAGCGGCAAGACCTATACCCTGGTAAAGGAATACCTGAAGATTGTGTTGCCCCAACCCGACAAGATGCGCCAGATCCTGGCCATCACCTTTACCAATGCAGCCGCAGCCGAGATGAAGAGTCGCATTATCGAAGAACTTGGAAGCCTGGCTGCTTTGCCCCAAAACCCTGTAGACACGAAAACAAGGGAATTGCTCAACCAGATCCTGAAGGAATACAGGGATGAGGGCTTTACGCAACCCGCTGAGGATCGGCTTATTGAAAACGCAGGACATATCCTTACCGACATTCTTCACAACTATTCAGATTTCTCGGTAAGCACCATTGACAGTTTTGTACACCGGATTGTCCGAACCTTTGCCTTTGACTTGCGCATACCGGTCAACTTTGAGATTGAGCTGGACAACGAGAGCCTCCTGAACAAGGCGGTCGATATGCTGGTCAGCCGGGCAGGCAGCGATGAAAAACTCACCGAGCTGCTCATACGCTTTATCCTCAATCAGGTGGATGAAGAAAAGGATCTGCGCATCGAGAAGGCCATTGGCAATCTGGCCAAGACACTGATGGACGAAGACAGCACCCCCTTCATTGAAAAGCTAAAAGACCTGTCGCTCGACGATTTTCTGTCCATTCAGCAGTATATCATCTCAAAGATCAGGGCGTTTGAACAAAATGCAAAGAGCAAGGCAACAAAGGTCATGCAATTGATTGAATTGCACAATCTCAAGGCAGAACATTTTTACCGCGGGAAACAGGGAATCTACAGCTATTTTGAAAACCTGTCGCAAGGGCTGATTGCTGAAAAAATCAGGCCGAACTCCTATGTGCTGACCACCCTGGAAGAGGATAAATGGTACGGCGGGAAAGCCGGCGAGGGAGAAAAGGCAGCAATCGATTCCATCAAATACGACCTCCAGCAGTATTACCTGGAAATCCACGGGCTGACAGGTAATTATCTTGACACCTACCAATTGTTAAAAGCCGTAAGTCTGAACCTGTTTCCCCTGGGGGTACTCAACGAGGTTCAGCGTGTGCTGGAGGAGATCAAAACGGAAAATGTCCTGCTGCACATCTCCGATTTCAATCGCAAGATCTCAGCCATCGTAACCGGACAACCTGTTCCTTTCATTTACGAGCGCATCGGCGAGCGCTACCAGCACTATATGATCGATGAGTTTCAGGATACCTCGGTATTGCAATGGCAAAACCTGCTGCCTTTGGTGGAAAACGGTTTGGCTAGCGGGAACCTGAGCCTGGTGGTGGGTGACGGCAAGCAGGCCATTTATCGCTGGCGTAATGGCGATGTGGAGCAATTTGTTAAACTTCCACAGCTTCCTGACGGAATTCAGGGTATCAACAAAGAGCCATGGCAACAATCCCTGATCCGCAATTACGAAGGGAAAAACCTCGGCACCAACTACCGTTCAAGGAAGGTCATTGTGGATTTTAACAACCACTTTTTCGAGCAGGCCAAAACCCACCTCTCGGAACCAATGCAAGCCATTTATGCACAGGTTCAACAGGAACCACGAAAGGGCGCTACCGGGGGTTATGTGCAGGTCAGCTTTCTGGAGAACAGCAAGGGGCAGGAATACATTGATGAGACCCTCCTGAAGGTTAAGGAAACCATTGAACAGCTCCTTGAAGCCGGGCATGCTTACCGCGACATCACCATCCTGTGCCGATCAAACAACAAAGGCAGCCAGGTAGCCCGTTTCCTCCTCCGCAACCAGGTGCCGGTCATTTCCTCCGAGTCTCTTTTGCTTAACCAATCGGAAGAGGTGATTTTTTTCATCGCCAACCTCAAGCTCCTGGTAAACCGTCACGATGCCGTGGCTGCTGTCGAATGGCTTGGATACCTGTTATCGAATCACTGGCTGGAAACCCATGGCACCCTCCATCAGGCACTGAAAGCTGCAGGGTTATTTCCCGTACCTACAGGAAACCGGACCATCAACTGGCAGGAAGTGGCTGAAACCCTGCTGCTGAAAAACAACATCACTTTCCGGTTCTCCGAGCTGAATTACCTGAATCTTTATGACATCTGTGAAAACATAACGCGTACATTTTTTACCCGGGGAGAACCCAACCCTTTTGTATCATTTTTCCTGAGTGCCGTATTCGAATATTCCGAAAAAAACAGCCTCTCCATTGCCGACTTCCTCCAATGGTGGGAAGAATTTGGATCTAAATATTCGCTGGTGGTGCCCAAAGGCCTGAATGCGGTACAGGTGATGACGATCCACAAAGCCAAGGGTTTGCAATTCCCTGTGGTCATCTTTCCATTTGCCGAATTGGAGGCAAGGAAGTCCACCCGGGAAGGGACCTGGGTTAGCCCATCGCACCCTGAATTGAAGGACCTTCCGGCAGTTTGGCTGAAAATGAGTGGGAAAGCCCTCGAAAACACCCCATACGAAGCCCTTTATGAAGATGAGATGGAGCGCACCCAACTTGATGTGCTCAACATGGCTTACGTTGCTTTCACCAGGCCCAAGGACAAGCTGTTTATCATTTCGAAACAACCCCCGGATAACATCAAGAAAAGGCCTTCCGTGCCACAAATGCTTAAGGCATTTCTTTCAGGAAAGGATTATTTTTCTGGGCAAGAGCATACTTTCTCTTTTGGTGAATTTGAAAAGGTCTCTTCTTTGTCAGGAGAATTGCATGAAGAGCAGTACTTCAGGCGGTTGTTGTCGCGAAGCTGGACAGCTGCCTTACGAATGCGTTCAAACCAGGAAGAAAGGGGTGTCGCTTCAGCTGGTCAGCGTGAGCGGGGTAAACTTCTGCACAGGGCCATGGAGCAGATTATCACAAGTGATGACATTCAGCCTGTGTTATCGCGAATGCGCGCTGAGGGTGAAATTGACCAATTTACAGAGCGAGAGTGGAATACCCGTATCCGCGAGTTGATAAGCCTTGGACCCCTTGCACCCTGTTTTGCTTCCGGCGCAAAAGTCAAGGCTGAGGCTGGCCTTTTCGATGAAACCGGAAATTTTTACCGCCCCGACCGCGTGGTAATGTTTGAGGACCGTACGGTTGTGATCGATTATAAAACCGGGAAAGAATACGCCAGCCATGGCCAACAGATTGAGAACTATGGCAGCTTGTTGGAGAAAATGGGGTATCCGGCCGTAGAAAAAATGTTGCTGTATCTTGACGAATACAGATTAAAGACAGTCTAAATTAGAATTGGCCTGATAGCTGCATTTTGAGGCCCGTTTTCGACGGCTTTTATCAAATTTTTATTACTTTTCCCAACGAAAAGGGACTATTCCCTTGCCTGTTCTTTCCTGTCTGCCTTACCTAACCTAATTTTTAAAGCGATATGTCCACAAAAAAAATCCTGGATACATTCGAAGCCCGGGAAGACAACCTGCTGATGATCCTGCATGCCCTTCAGGACAATAATCCTCAGCATTATCTGACGGAAGAAGCCTTGGCTGAAACCGCTAAATACCTGAAGCTTACCAAAAGTTCAGTATACGGGGTGGCAAAATACTATACCATGTTCAGTCTGAGCCCCCGGGGCAAATACATCATCCGTGTTTGTGTTTCGCCGGTTTGCGAACTTATGAAGGGAAAGGTAATCCTTGCCTTCCTGGAGAAAAACCTTGGCATCAAAGCGGGCGAGACCACCCCTTGCGGACTGTTTACCCTGGAAATCGCCGAATGCCTGGGACAATGCCATGAAGCACCCAGCATGATGATCAATGAAAAGGTATATAACCATCTCACAGAACAAAAGATCAGGGAAGTAATCCAGGAATACCGCCAAAAATAATTCAGCCTTTTGAACCCAAGCCAGCATCCATCTTGCAAAATCAAGTGCCATGATAAAAGAGACCCGGATCACACTGAAGAATGTAGGGAAAATAAAACCCGAGAGCATTGATGATTATATAGCCGCAGGGGGTTATCAGGGCCTGAAGAAAGCCCTGACCATGAAACCCTTTTCAATCATCGATGAAGTGCTCGATGCCGGACTAAGAGGCCGGGGAGGCGCCGGTTTCTCAACCGGTACCAAAAAGAAATTCACCAGCAGGAGCTGTCAGACCTGCCCGCAGCGTTATGTGGTGGTCAATGCCGACGAGGGTGAACCCGGGACTTTCAAGGACCGTATCATCATGGAAAACGATCCTCACTTGTATATTGAGGGAACCATCATTGCTGCTTACAGCATCAATGCCACAAAGGGATATATTTACCTGCGGGGTGAATATTACGATTCCATCCGCAAGACCCGCAAAGCCATTGAGGATGCCTATGCTAAGGGATTCCTGGGTAAGAACATCCTGGGTTCGGGTTTCAGCTTCGATCTGGAACTAAAGCTGGGTGCGGGTTCCTATCTTTGCGGCGAAGAGCTTACCATGCTTGAGTCGCTGGAAGGCAAGCGAGGAAATCCACGCATAAAGCCCCCATTCCCGGCTGAAAAGGGAGTTTTCAATGCACCCACCCTGGTCAATAATGTGGAAACCCTTGCAACGATCCCTGGCATTATTGCCAACGGAAAGGATTGGTACCTGCAATTTGGAACGGAAAGGTCGAGAGGTACCAAGATATTCACCATCAGTGGGAAGGTGAAAAAGCCCGGATATTATGAAGTACAGATGGGGATAACCCTTCGCCAGCTGATCTGGGATCTGGCCGGGGGGATGATCAGCAACAAGCCCTTTAAGGCAGCCTTGCTTGGAGGAGCTGCAGGAACATTCGTGGATGCTTCAATGCTTGACGAGCGAATGACTTATGATAACCTCAGGGAAAAAGGAGCCACGCTCGGATCAGGGGCTGTCATCATAATGGAAGAAGGGGATTCGGTCTACGACATTCTCCACAATTGCCTACGTTTCTTTAAGCACGAATCCTGCGGAAAATGCGTTCCCTGCCGCGTGGGAACCACAATGCTGGTGAAGGAGGCTGAGAAACTTCGCAACGGTATCCCTGACAAGAAAGCCCTGCTTGACCAAATGGTCAAAGAAGCTGAGTTAATGGCAGCCACCTCGCTTTGCCCCCTTGGCCAGTCACCCATTTTGCCCCTGAAGTCAGCTGCAAGGTTTTTTTCCACGGAACTTACAGGAGGATGATTGACCTGCCCTGCTTTCTGACCCTGTTTCTTTAACCTATCATTGTCTTAAGAACCTTTCAACCGCGAACCCCAAACTTCGAACCTATGCCAAACCTTGTCACCATAACCATCGACAATAAAAAAATCAAGGCGCCTGAAGGGGCCAACTTGCTGCAGGTAGCAAAAGACAACGGCGTTGCCATACCCCATCTGTGTTATCACAAAAAACTCACCCCCACTGGGGCCTGCCGGCTTTGCCTGGTTAAGATAAAGGATATGCGGGGAATGCTTACCTCCTGCACCATTAAGGTGGAGGATGGCATGGAAGTAATTGCCTTCGATCCTGAACTGGAAGAGGCTCGCAGATATCTGCTCGATTACCTCCTGGCTGAGCACAACGAAGATTACGATGGAAGCTATTACGACGAGTTCCGGGAATTGCTGATCCGTTATGGGCTCGACAAAAAGGAAAACCGCCGCTTTCCATCCATATGGAAAGAGCTGGACTATCCTGAGGACTTAAGCTCGCCTGTACTTAGCTACGACGCCTCCAAATGCATCAAGTGCTTTCGTTGCATCAAGGCCTGCGATGAAGTGCAGGGAAAGAACGTCTTGTCATTTACCAACCGCGGAATCATCAGCTACATCACCGGAGGCTTTGAGCACTGGGGTGCTAGTGAATGTGATGGTTGCGGCGAGTGCATACAGTTGTGTCCAACGGGTGCCATCGTTGAGAAGCCCCACCGCAGCGAAATCAACATTGAAAACGGGATTAAAAAGGTACGCACCACCTGCCCTTATTGCGGGGTCGGATGCCAGCTTGAACTATGGGTCCAGGATGAAAAAATTGTCCGCAGTCTGGGGGTAGAGGATGTCAGTCCTAACTATGGACGCTTATGCGTAAAAGGCCGTTTTGGTTACGATTACATTGAACATCATGAGCGACTCACAACACCCCTCATCAAAAAGGATGGACATTTTGTAGAAGCCACCTGGGACGAGGCCCTCGATCTGGTTGCACGGAAATTTATGGAAACCAGGAAAAAGTACGGGCGCAAGGCTTTGGCTGGTTATGCCTCTGCCAAGACCACCAATGAGGACAACTACCTCTTCATGAAGCTTGTGCGTATGGTGTTTGGCAACAACAACGTCGATTACTGCACCCGACTCTGCCACGCCTCCACCGTGACGGCAATGCTCAGGGCAGTGGGTGATGGCGCCGGCAGCAACTCCATCGAGGATTATGCCAACAGCGATTGTATGCTGGTCACCGGTAACAATATGATTGAGACCCACCCGGTAACCGCCACTTTTGTCAAGCACGCCGTCCAGCGCAATGGGGCAAAGGTGATCATCATTGACCCCAAATGGACCCCCCTGGTAAAGGACGCTTTCATCTGGCTGCAACCCAGACTGGGCACCGATGTGACCTTGCTCAACGGGATGATTCGGGTCATCATCAGCGAAGATCTCATCGACAAAAGCTTTATTGAAAAACGGGTCGACGGTGGGATGAAAGCCTTTGAGGAACTAAAGGCCCTAACTGAAAAGTACACCCCTGAATATGTTGAAGAGATTACCGGTGTGCCTGCCAGGCTGATGGTGGATGCTGCCCGCATTTATGCCACGGCCAAACGCCCCCTCATTGCCACCGGCATGGGCTATAGCCAGCAGGTCACCGGCACGCACAACGTGTTCTGCCTTATCAACATAATGCTTATCACCGGACAGATCGGCCGTGTGGGTGCCGGCCTGAACCCTCCCCGCGGACAAAACAACGTACAGGGGGTTTCTGATGTAGGCACTTCTCCTTTCACCTATCCCGGCTACATCTCTGTTGAGGATGCCGAAAACCGTCGCAAGGTCGCCAAAATATGGGGTGTGCCTTTCGAAGAACTGGATGGTGAAAAGGGCCTCTCAACGGTTGAGATCATGCAGGCTGCTTACGAAGGAAAGGTAAAAGCTATGTATATCATGGGCGAGAACCCGATGATCACCGACCCCAACCTTAACCATACCGAAGAAGCCATCAAAAAACTTGATTTCCTTGTAGTTCAGGACATCTTCCCTACTGAAACGACCCAGCTGGCGGATGTCATCCTTCCTGCAGCTGCCTTTGCCGAAAAGGAAGGAACCTTTGTGAACAGCGACCGCCGTGTGCTGCGGGTTCGCAAAGCAGTAGAAGCTCCTGGGCAGGCCCGTCAGGACTGGCATATCATCACCGAAATCGCCGACCGCATGGGCAAGCCCCTGGGAAATTACCAAACCGAAAGCGACATCTGGGATGAGATCGCCCAGACAGCTCCCATTTTTGCCGGTATCACTTATGATCGTTTGGAGCATCAGGGCATTCAGTGGCCCTGTCCCGATAAAGACCATCCGGGAACGGCCACCCTGTTTATGGAAAAATTCAATACCCCCAATGGCCTGGGAAAACTGCATCCGGTAGATTATGCAGTACAAACCGAGCGCGCCAACGCCAAATACCCCTTCGTACTCAATACCGGCCGCATCCTTTATCAGTATCATAGCTCCACCATGTCACGACGGAACAAATCGCTGAACGACTTCGCCAATGAGGCTTATGTGCTGATGCATCCCGATGATGCCGTTAGATGCGGCTTCCACGAGGGAGATATGGTTAAAATCACCTCACAACGGGGTGAAATTGAAACGGCCGTCAGGGTTAGCGAAGAAGTGTTACAGGGCGAACTCTTTATGCCCTTCCATTTCAGCGAAGCACCGGTAAACAGGCTCACGCGCGATGAATTAGATCCCTACTCTAAAATTGCACCATTCAAAATCTCTGCCGTCAGGCTGGAAAAACTCTGATCCTGATTTCAATCAAAACAACAGGGCCGTTCAAATGAGTGGCCCTGTTGTTTTTTAGCATTCATTAAAATCAATCAAGGTGCTTCAAGGCTTTCCAAAACCTTAACCCTGGAACTTTAAACCTGGAACCCTGCCTGCGGCAGGCAGGCTTGAACCCCAAACCCCGAACTTTATTTCTTAAAACCTCCAAATCATCCCAAGGCCTTGCGGGCTAACGTAGAGGGATGAGAGTAGAGTTTCCAGGGTTTTTGAATGCTGGCTAAGCACCCAATACAGGCCCAGGTCGAACGCAAAGAGGAAGGCGCCCTGAAGGATCAGGGCACTCCCATAGCCTTTGAACATGTCGTGATGCTTGACACTGTTCCTGGCCTTTTCACGCAGGAAGAATCCCGTGACCATATAGCCCACATCTAATCCCGCATTAAACAGCAGGGTCTTCTCCATTCCAAAGTGTTCCTGAATGCTTTCAAACAAGCCAAGGCTGCCTGCATCTGCCTGGTATAGGGAATAGAGGGCCATACCGGCAATACCGGCATTGACCGTATTCCACAGCACATTTCCCTGGTGGAAATATTTGTTTGAGCCACTTCCCTTTGCCCAGCCGATGCCACCAACCACGAAGTTAGCGGCAGCCCAGCCACCCAGGGTCCACATCCCGATGCGGCTTATCTCTTGCCGTTTCAGGTTAAATTCCATAAGCTCACCTTGCGAAAAGGCAGGCAGTGCCAGCACGAACACAAGCACAAGGAAAAGAAAGGTCTGTCTTTTCATTCTTCCATGGTTTTACTGGGTTGGACCATATACCGCGTGATACCTAGCCCGGACTTCCACTTCCTCACGCTCCCAGGGAACGGTGAAAAATTCATTGTTGAGAAAAGGCTCTGTCTGGTCCAGGTAATACTTGCTGGCAGGGATGCCCGAAGTACCGGTAGGGATGATCATAAAGTTCTCGCTCCAATTGGCGGGCTGAAAGATATGCCGTTGCGAGGCCCCGTGGATCACTCCGTAGGGATTCCTGAAGCTATAGGAATAGGGCGCAACGGTATGATAACTCCCTCCGACAGGGAAAGGGCCTTTATTCATCCCCAAAAGGCGGTCAAGCAGTTTAACCGTGCCCATGGGGTGGCTGATGGTGATCTGGTGGATATTGCCCCATTGCCATTGCGAGGGGTCTTTCCCGAGGTTTTCCTCAAGCCACTGCACACTTTCACGGAAGCTTTGAACGACCAGGTCCTCAAAGGTTTCGTTGGCATTGGTATTTACATTGTTTATCCAGCTCGAATGCCGGTCATCCCACACGTGCTCAACAATTCCGTTGATTGAGGAACGGTCGCCAAGAATCTCCTGGTAAAGTTCTTCCCCCATTTCATCCATCAGCAGGTTTTTCACAAAAGTGATGTAAAACTGCTCAAATACTGCCGTTGCCCGGCTTTCAGCAGTCAAAACTCCATCCCAGCGCTCCAGCAATTCCAGCGCTTTTTTCTCAAGGATGTTCAGGTTGGGTTCCAAGCTCACAATAATCCTAAGGTCGGGCAAGAAACGCTCCACTTTTTTCGACTGGAAATCGCCCAGCATACGCTTAAAATCTTCCGGGCCGAGCTTATCCTTCTCGTTGAGCATCTCACGAATGCGATCGATGCGGTAAGGATGGGCATACTGGTAGCCTATGTGGTATGGATAATCCTCTCCGACCGTACGGTTATTGGCCGACGACAAATGGCCTTCCGGGGGGTTGAAGCTATAGGGTACTTCTTCGAAAGGGACAATCCCAATCCAGTCGTATTGGTCGGTGTGCCCGGGATACACGTCAAGGCCATTGCCATCCCTGCGGATTGGGATGCCCACAGCGGTCTGCAATCCAATATTGCCTTCCACATCCGCATAGATGATATTTTGGCTCACGGAGGTCATAGTGCGCAGGGCATTGCGAAAGTCTTCCCAGTTGCGTGCGTGGTTTAACAGGTAGATGCTGCGCAGCTCATTGCTGGGGAGATTTCCGCTCCACTGCATACTGATAGCCTGTCCGCTTACTTTCTTGAACTCAGAAATGATGGGGCCGCGATGGGTAAACCGAAGTTCCCGGTCCAGCGTATCCCCACCCTTTACGGCGATTTTTTCCTGCCGGACCTCAAGAGGGTGCCATTCATCCTGATAGAGATAACGGTCAGGATTCTCTTCATCCAGGGTCTCCACGTAAAAGTCGGCATCATCAACATAAACATTTGTCATACCCCAGGCAATACGGTCGTTATGCCCCACCACCACAAAGGGTTGACCGGGCAACACCACGCCGGTCACATTCAACTTGCCTTCCACCACCTGGTGCATCTGGTACCAGATTCCCGGCGCATTAAATCCCAGGTGCATATCGTTCGAAAGGATTGGATGCCCTGTAATGCTCTTTTCTCCGCTGACGGCCCAGTTATTGCTTGCCCTGAATACCTCCAGCCCCAGGTCAAGCAATCTGGAGGCAGGTTCGAGTTTGCTGAAAAGGACTTCTGTCTCTTCTTCCATCAATTTTGGATGTACGAAGCTCGGGTGCTGGGCCATGTCAGGAAGCAATTGATTGAACTTCTCCTCATCCAGGTGCTGACGCAGCTTGTGCAGGGTGACCTCAATCTGCCAGGCCCCGGAAAGATCCCAGGCCATATATCCGATCAGGTTCACCGAATGAATGGGTTGCCAGGGCTCGGGCTTATAGCCCAAAATGGTAAACTCGGGCGGCAGTTTTTTGGAATGCGTTTCCATAAAATGATTCACTCCCGCGGCAAAGGCAGAAAAGGCTGAGAGCACCTCCGGATCAGAATCAGCAATCACCATGGCTGCTTTCTCAGGCATCCGGAGCCCACGCATGATCAGGTCGGTATTCGCCATATCTTCTCCAAAAATCTCCGACAAGCGCCCCATCGTGATGCGTCTGAGCAGGTCCATCTGCCACAGGCGGTCCTGTGCCATCACATACCCCGTTGTAAAATACAGGTCGTGCTCATTCCTGGCATAAATATGGGGAATGGCCTGTTCATCACGATACACCTGCACCTCATCCCGAAGCCCTTCCAAGGTCATAGAACGGTTATAATCGGGCAGGGCCTTCCTGGAGATATGCCGAACCACCAGTGTTCCGGCCAGCAAAACAACCCCCAACAACACAAAAATACCAATCAGGATCTTCTTTAACTTCTTCATATACCTACAATGATTATAGTTAATAATATTGGAAAGCCAATCAACACGCCTCAAAACAATAACCCAAACCCATCAATCCTACAACCCAAACCTTAAACCTTGAACATTAAACCTTCACTTTGCAAATCATCAATCGTTAATCCCTGCTTGCGGCAGGCAGGCTTGTTCATCATTCAAAGGGACCCTGTTATTCCAAACCTTCTGATCTCAGAACAAGGAACAAGGATTTATGATTTAGGAATTACCTTAAACCCTGAACCTTGAACCTTGAACCCCAAACTCCTAACCCCGAACTCCTAACCCCGAACTCCTAACCCCAAACTCCTAACCCCAAACCTATTCCCCCAGCATGGCCCTGATAAAACTCCTGTTATGCATACTGTATGCCGAAAAGCGCTCTGCAATGAGCTCAGTCATCGCATCCACCGCTTCAGGGCCTTTTTCAGCAGTCATATAAGCAATCAGGTTTTCCAGTTCATCACTTCCGCTTACCTCAAAAGCAGGGTCAGATACCAATACTTTGGGGAAGGACTTTTCCATAACCTTGGTAGTAGGCTTGCCTCTTTTTTTCGATTCCTTTGCCACCACCTCGCGGGGAAACCAATCGTAATAAGCCTGTTCTTCCACAGGGTTTTCAAGAGCCTTGAAAAAGGGGTGCTCCCAGTTTCCCGATTCATAAGCACCACGGAGGACCAGCCACTGAAACTGCTCATAAACGGTATGCCGGTTCGATACCAGTTGCACTGCATTATCGTAGGCCCTGGGAAGGCCAAGCATGGATTTCAGGTTAATCCATATCATCCGTAGTGTACTCACCCCGGGCAATACGGATGAATGGTATGGCATGCTCAGGTCGCTGAGATAATGCATGGCCCAGCCCATAAAACGATAACCCCAGTAGTCCTGTCCAACGCTGAAGGCATAGGAGGCAAGGGTCTTATACAGGTGAATGCGGTATTCCACATAGGTACGCTTCAGAAAGGGGGCCGCCGCAAATACGATTTTCGATTCGTGGTAAAAGCCCATATGAAAAGGCGCCTGCGAACCATAAGGCAGATTGGGATTGCCAAAGGTCTGCTCGCCAAAGCCATACACCTTGCCATAATAGGTATTGTTATCCTCAAACAAACCCAGGTCAAAACCATAATCGGGCTCGTTATTGGCTGAAGCCAACACCAGGATGGGGGCAATCATCTCGCCTTCATTTAATTTCAGGTAAGTGGTTTGCAGCATCTCGGTAAGCTTGTCGAGGGTAGTCAGTTCATAGGGGCTGATGGGCTCACGGCCGCCGCCATCGACGCCTGGAGGAAGGTGTTGATACAGAGCCATTTTCGCGTTGGGGTTGATGCGAATGGCATAAAAGAAACGCTGCAGGATATCCTCAGCATTTCCGGTAGCCGCAAAGGCTAGCTCGCCAGGCCGCGCTGCATAGGCTTCAAAATTTGCCCTCGACCAAGCTTCCTGTTCCCCCAGCAGGCGGGCAAGCCCTTCTTCTTCCTCAAGCAGGAAGGTCAGCAGGCTTTTTACCTCCACCTCAGGCGCGTTGGCCACCACGGGCATATTCTTCAAAATGGGATAAATGATCAGGGGATGCTCAGACCAGGCCTGTGCCTGACGGGACCCCGTTATCATTGACAATACAATCAACAGGCCCACAAAGCCCGTAAAAAAGTTCTTTTTCATAGCTTGGAAAGATTTAACAAGAGAAAAACAGCCGTTCCGGATTTATGTTTGCAATTTACCAAAAAATATTAAACCAAAAATCATCTATTACTCCTTTGCCTGCAGGAAAACTTTTTTGCCCCAATCGGGGTTTGTCTATCATAAGAATTCAGGCTAACTTTGTGTTTTACCGCTATACCCGATCATGGCTAAAGAAAAGAAAGAAAAGAAGCTCCAGGAAAGTTCTGCCCTGAAGGTCAATGCAGGCATTGAACAGCCGCCCAATATCAACGAGGCTGCTGTACTTGCCTTTAAGGCCCGCAAACCCCGGAAAATAGCCATTGACGACTATGTGCAGGGGATCCTTGGTGGCGACCGGGTATTGCTCAGCAAGGCCATCACCCTGATCGAAAGCTCACTGCCGCGCGACTTTGAGCTGGCCCAGCAGATCATTGAAAAATGCATCCCCTATTCGGGCAACTCCCTCCGCATTGGCATCACCGGGGTGCCCGGCGTGGGTAAGAGTACTTTTATCGAAGCTTTTGGCACCTTCCTTACCGCACAGGGAAATAAGATCGCCGTCCTTGCCGTCGACCCTTCCAGCGAGATCTCCAAGGGCAGCATCCTGGGCGACAAGACCCGTATGGAACAACTCGCCGTGGATGAGAACGCCTTTGTACGGCCTTCGCCTTCGGCAGGCTCCCTCGGGGGCGTCGCCCGAAAGACCCGCGAAATCATCATTCTTTGTGAAGCGGCAGGGTTCAACATCGTACTCATCGAAACCGTGGGCGTAGGCCAGTCGGAAACCACCGTACATTCCATGGTCGATTTCTTTTTGCTTTTGATGCTTGCCGGTGCCGGCGATGAACTACAGGGCATCAAACGCGGCATCATAGAAATGTGCGATGGCATGGCCATCAACAAGGCCGACGGCGATAACCTCAACAAAGCCAGGTCCGCTAAAGTACAGTATGAAAACGCCCTTCACCTGTTCCCGCCCCCGCAAACCGGTTGGACTCCAAGGGTTGAGCTTTGCTCAGCCTTCTACAAAACCGGAATAGATAAGATTTGGGAAATGATTCTCGAGCACGATGCCCTGCTGAAAAGCAATGGAAGTTTCACCAGGAAACGAGCCCACCAGAAAAAATTCAGCATGCTCGAAACCATCAACCAGGCCCTCATTGCCAGCTTTTACCAAAACCAAAGGGTCAACACCCTGATGCCCAATATGGAGTCCGCCCTCGATGAGAACCAACTGACCTCCTTCCAGGCTGCCGGAAACCTCCTCAAGGCATATTTCAGCCATACCGGACAGGAACCACCTCCAGAAAATATCTGACAGACCATGAAAGCGCCTGTTAAACCTTCGTCCCTTTGGTTTTTCCTGATCTTCCTTTGGGGAATCGCAAGCACTCCCCTGGCTGCACAGGACATAAGCCCAGCATTGGATGAAGATCCTCCGGAAGCTGCCAACGGCAGGACATTGCACTTCGATTACGGGATGACAATGGGGTTTTACATCGCCAATGCGGGCACCGCAAATTATTACAACGGCACCGGTGAGAACAGCGTGGAGAGTATCATCAATATGACCTACAATTATAACCGCATCCGGCAGGACATTGGATATGACTTTCAGCTCCACGGACTACCCATGGAGATGAGCTACAAACCCGCTGTGATGCTGGGCTTTTTCGGGAGCATTGGCTTTAGCCCTAAAGCCTCGCTGATGGCCGAATTCAATTATGCCAAACTGAAGGCCCAGGACAAATTTACCCTCGAAATTGCACGGGTGGTTTTTATCGAAGGCGACAACATTGAACTCTATGATATCTGGGGTACGGAGGAGCGCCTCGACCTGCGTTTCAGTTTTCAATATACCTTTCTTTCCAGGTCCTCCTACCTGCATCCTTTCCTTGAAACAGGGGTAAGCATCACCGATACTAAAATGAAGGAGAACCGCATCAGGGTTCACTCACAGACCCTCTCCATCCGCAACCCTTCCAACACTTATTACCAGATCCGGGACTATGGCATCGGGTTTGGCGGATTTGCCACCCTGGGACTTAAAATGGATGTGAATGAAAGTTTTGCTTTGTGGGCGGGTTACAGCGCCAATTACAGCCGTATCAACCTGGGCGAGAATGATAAATTCCTGCTGCAGCACACCATATTCCTTCGCTTTAGCCTGGCAGGGCTAGCCGCTGGTGCCCGCTAAGCCTTGTCCTTACTCTCCTTGTGATACATAGCCGAAAGGTTGAACTGCTCGGGATGCAAGGCCACCTTATCCATATAAAATTGCTCGATCTTTTTCAGATCTTCCTCATAGTCGCCCGAAGGGAAAATGACGGGCCCAAGACCTGCCACTTTTTTGCTGTAATCGAGAAAACCAAGGATGATGGGCACTCCAGCCGTCTGGGCAATAAAATAAAATCCTTTCTTCCAGCGCTTATTGAGTTTTCGCGTGCCCTCGGGGGCGATCAGCAACAAAAAGTCTTCTTCCTTTTTAAACTGATCAGTGATCGATTTAACAATCTTCTGGCTGTTGCTCCGGTCCACCGGAATCCCTCCAAAGAACCTTAATACCAAACCCAGCGGAAAACTAAACATCTCCTTCTTGATCATGGTCTTAATGCTGATCCTCCGCTCCAGGAGGGCAAGACGACCAATAGGGAAATCCCAGTAACTGGTATGAGGGGCCATAACGATAACACCCTTTTTGATCTGTCTTATATCATCGGCTTCGATCTTCCAGCCAAATATTTTTAAAATAAAACCTGCTAACCAACTCATTGCCTTGTTTTTTTAGGGTTCTTTCAGAACGCACCCGGAGAGAAATATCCGTGCATCCTACCTGAAAACCATTTACAAAGATACGAGAATTCGATTTGCCCTCCTTACCTCCCTGAAAATCCATACCAGGACAAAGCCCTGCGCTGCAACATTTTTTCCGGAAAGTAAAAATCCTTATTTTTGCAACGGAGCTCTCCGCAAAAAATGATGACCACCTTGCCTAACATAAAGCAGGTTTACCTCAACATCAAGCGCCGCGACGGATACCAGCGCTAAGCATCCTGAAGCCCTCCAGGCTTTTAGGTTTTTTTTATTTGCTTTTGATTTCATCATTCAAAAAAATTCTATCATGGAATTACCTTTTGCAGAACCCTATAAGATTAAAGTTGTTGAACCCATCAAGCGCAGCACCCGCCCTGAGCGGGAAGATTGGATCCGTCAGGCCCGATACAACCTGTTTAACCTGCGCAGCGACCAGGTTTTCATCGACCTGCTGACCGATTCAGGCACAGGCGCCATGAGCCATATGCAGTGGTCGGAGATCATGCTGGGCGATGAAAGTTATGCAGGCTCCCTGTCGTATTTCAAGTTGAAGGACACCATCGAGTCTTTGTTGGGGATGCCTTATTTCCTGCCCACTCACCAAGGGCGTGCGGCTGAAAATGTATTGTTCTCGGCCATGATCAAATCAGGCGATCTGGTGCCCGGCAATGCCCATTTCGACACCACCAAAGGCCATATCGAATTTCGTCAGGCCATTGCGGTCGACTGCACCATTGACGAAGCCCAGGACACCACCCTTATCCATCCCTTTAAGGGAAACATTGACCTGGAAAAACTGGAAAAGGTTTTTAAAAAAAACCCCGGGGAAAAAATCCCTCTTTGCCTGATCACCGTGACCTGCAATACCTCAGGCGGTCAGCCCGTAAGCATGGAAAACATCCGCGAGGTGTCGGCCCTTTGTCGCCGCTACGGGATCCCTGTTTTCTTTGATGCGGCCCGCTTTGCTGAGAATGCCTATTTCATCAAGGTCCGCGAAAAAGGTTATGAAAACAAAACCATCCGTGAAATCGTGGGCGAAATGTTCTCATATGTGGATGGCGCCACCATGAGCAGCAAGAAAGACGCCATCGTCAATATTGGGGGCTTTATCGCCCTGCGCGACAAGGCTTTGTTCGACAAGGCCAGCACCTTCAACATTATGTTTGAAGGCTACCTGACCTATGGCGGACTGGCGGGCCGTGACCTGGGCGCCCTGGCACAAGGCCTGAAGGAAGGCACCGAATTCGATTACCTCGAATCACGCATTGGACAGGTGGCCTACCTGGGCCAAAAGCTCATGGAATATGGCATCCCCATCCAGCAGCCCACAGGTGGCCATGCCGTGTTTGTTGACGCCATGAAGTTCCTGCCCCACGTGGCCCGCGAAGAGTTCCAGGCGCAAACCCTGGCCGTGGAGCTTTATCTGGAAGGAGGCGTCCGTGGCGTTGAAATCGGCACCCTGATGGCCGACCGCGACCCCGTGACCCGCGAAAACCGTTTCCCGGCGCTCGAACTGCTCAGGCTGGCCATCCCCCGCAGGGCCTATACCAATAACCACATGGAGTATGTGGCTGCCTGCCTGAAAAACATCTACGACCGCCGCGACAGCATCCGTAAGGGCTATCGCATCGTTTCGGAGGCCCCCATTATGCGCCACTTCACCGTTGGTCTGGAAAAAGCTTAATCCCGGATCAGAAAAATAACCAGCCAGGGTTCAGCCTTTGCCGGTTTAACGCTAAAAAAGGCCTTCCTCTGCTGAAAAAGGCCTTTTTTTATTTCATAAGCCCGGCTCTTCACTTTTTTTGGGACTATTTCCCGTGAAAACCCCTGAAGCAACGCATTAACCAAATCACTGGCAAATTGATCCACTTATTCAGCCATAAGGTATTGATTTAAAATTCTTTAATAGTTCAGCTTGTGCTATCTTGATCCAGAAAAAGCCTTAATAAATTCAGACTATATTCGGGGTTAATACGGAGTTAATACGGAGTTAATACGGTTTAAACCGTATTAACTCCGTATTAACTATGAAGGAAACATGTCAATGCTGGGAAAAAGTCATTTCCCCTGAAAAGCAAAAAAGCCATCAAAACAAAGACCGGAAAAATTTGTTTTGATTAGACGAAGAACAAAAGTTTCAGTAATAAATAATCGTCAAGCCTATGAATACTGATCGAAAAGACGGGCGTTACCAGCGTTTGTACGAGCAATTGCAGGGCTTGCTTGCTAAGCCAGGAAACCGCCTCTCGCGAATGGCTACCCTTGCTGCCTTGCTGAGCCATAAGATGGATCACTTTTTCTGGACAGGTTTTTACCTGCTCGATGAGGGTAAGCTTATCGTGGGGCCCTACCAGGGTCCGGTAGCCTGCCAGTTACTGGCCAAGGATACTGGGGTTTGCTGGGCAGGCATCAACCAGGGGCAGAGCATCATCGTGCCCGACGTGCACCAGTTTCCGGGGCACATTGCCTGCGACAGCCGTTCGAACAGCGAGATTGTGGTCCCGGTATACCGCGCCGATGGCACCATTGAAGGCGTGCTCGATGTTGACAGCCGTGATTTCAACGCTTTTGACGAGACCGATCGGATATGGCTGGAAAAAATGGTAAGTTTGCTCTGAGAAACCATTTAATCATATTGTTTTGGACCTGCTAATTCTTTTTATCATAGCCCTGGGGCTGGCCATGAACTGTTTCGGGCTGGCTATAGCCAACAGTTCAATATCGGGTCAGGTGCTGCCCGGTGTGCCCTTAAGGACATCCCTGGCCTTTGCCCTGAGCCATTTCATCCTCAGCTATGCAGGGTTTTACCTTGGGAAATGGGCACATTACACCGTAGCGGGAATAGAAGGCTGGTCTTCGTTCATCATCCTGATGATCATCGGGGTAAAAATGATCATGGAGGCGATGCGTAAACGGCCTGAGACCAAGGTGTTCGACATTAACAACCGGCGAGTGATCTTTGCCCTGTCGGTGGCTTCAGGCATGAATGCTTTATTGGCAGGCCTGGTGCTGGGCATCATGTCGGCCCCCATCTTCAAGGCAGCCGCACTGGTTGCCATTACCGTGTTTTTCTTCACCTTCTTTGGGATGGTCCGCGGCCATCAGATGGGCATGCCCTTTGCCAAACGCGTCACCATCTTTGGCGGGGCATTCCTCATCATTGCAGGATTCAGGTTTCTGATGGAGTTCATCTTTTAGATTACACGGATTTTTACGGATTCCACGGATTAAGCCCTGGTTTGTCTTCCCCGAAAAGGGAAAACCTGATGGTATTTCATAAATCCAGGGAAATAGATTATTCTAATAGATTGTCGCTTGTCAAAGCGTATTATTTTTCCCTTTCGGAAAGAAAATAATCCTGATCCAAAAAGGATTATAGAAAAATCATAAATCAAAATTCGTTAATCGTTATTCATAAATCAAAAAGTAATTTTCTAAGCCCCAAACCCCCTATCCCAAGCCATTGGTTCTCTCACTTCTCATCTCTACTCCACCATCAGGTTGCATCCACGGATGTCGCTGTGGTCGAAGCGGCCGAGCACCTCAAAGGAGCCGCCGGGGTGAATTTTTCCCAAATCCTGGGTGGCGAGGAAACTGCAGGTATAGAAATTAGCCAGGTCGATTACATTGATGCCGCCGGTGCGCCCTTCGGGCATCAGGCTCAATGGGTCGTTGGTGTCGCGGATCAGCACCTTCATCCAGGGTGGGCATTCAAAAAGTCCGTCACCAGTGGAATATGCCTGTGAAAACAATTCCGTCATCCCATATTCGGAATGGATGGCGCTGACGCCAAAAGCCTCTTTCAATATCTGGTGAAGTTCTTCGCGTACCAATTCTTTACGCCGGCCTTTCATCCCCCCGGTTTCCATGATAATGGCCTTGGGGACTGGCATCGGGTAATGTTCGGCCAGGTCGAGCAAGGCAAAGGTGACGCCCAGCAGCAGGATGCGGTGGCCCTTGTTGTAAAGCCACTGCAGCTTTTCGGCCAGCATGTTCAGATGATGAAGATAAAATCCGCTATGGGGGTTACCGCTTAATTCGATGAGGCGGTCGGCCATATACACCAGCGACGAACCACTGCGTTCCAGATAGCCAGGGAGAAGGGCCAGGATGCAATAATCGGAAGGCTCGCCATAAACTCGCCTGAACCCCCGCAGGAAGCTTTCCTCATAAACCCCGGTATCGAACACATAATGCCTGGAGGGAATGCTCCCGGTGGTTCCCGAGCTTACAAAGAGATGTTCTTCATTGTCCACGAAAGAAACCACGCGGTGCTTTTGAAAGAACGACACCGGGAGGAAAGGAATGTCTGCCAGGGCTTTGACTTCCGTGGGTTCAGTGCGCAGGGCATCGCAGAAGTCGCGATACACCTCATTATGAAAATACTGATGGCGAAAGACGTCCAGGGCCAGGGCTTCGAAGTCACCCTTTTCACCCAGGGAAAAAATACTTTCAATCAGGGAGGCGTAGCTCATATGAAATGATTATAAGGATAAAGGTAAGAAAAAAGGATATTAAAAAAATGGTGAAAATCAAAGCCTGGGGAGCGAGCAATTAAATCATTAAATTTGCAGCTGTCCCCCGCCAGAAAAGAAAAGAATTATGAACGTCAACCTCGACCCCGATGGGAGTCATTTAACGCCTGCTGAAAAGGAATTTGAGAATGCCCTTCGACCGGGGAGTTTTTCAAGTTTTACGGGTCAGCACGGGGTGGTAGAGAACCTGAAGGTATTTGTTGGCGCTGCCCGAAAGCGCGAAGAGGCCCTCGACCATGTGTTGCTGCACGGCCCTCCCGGCCTGGGAAAGACTACACTTGCCCACATCATTGCCAACGAAATGGGAGTAGGCATTAAGGTTACCTCGGGTCCGGTGCTTGACAAGCCGGGCGATCTGGCAGGCTTGCTGACCAATCTCGAACCCCATGACGTGCTGTTCATTGATGAGATCCACCGCCTGAGTTCGGTGGTGGAAGAGTACCTCTACTCAGCAATGGAAGATTTTAAGATTGACATCATGATCGAAACGGGGCCCAACGCCCGGAGCGTGCAGATCAATCTGAATCCTTTTACACTGATTGGCGCCACTACGCGTTCGGGGCTGCTGACATCGCCTCTGCGAGCCCGTTTTGGCATCAATTCGCGCTTGAATTATTATGATGCCAAGTTGCTGACCCATATCGTCAAGCGTTCGGCAGGTATCCTGCGGGTAGCCATCACCGATGATGCAGCCCGCGAAATTGCTGGACGCAGCCGCGGCACCCCCCGTATTGCCAACGCCCTCTTGCGAAGGGTACGTGACTTCGCCCAGGTAAAAGGCAACGGCAGCATCGATATGGAGATATCCCTTTATGGCCTGAATGCCCTCAATGTAGACAAATACGGCCTGGACGAAATGGACAATAAAATCCTGACCACCATAATCGACAAGTTTAAGGGGGGACCGGTGGGCCTGAACAACGTGGCCACTGCCGTGGGCGAAGATGCAGGCACGATAGAAGAAGTGTATGAGCCTTACCTGATCCAGGAAGGTTACATCATGCGCACGCCGCGCGGGCGTGAGGCCACTGCCCTTGCTTATCAGCACCTTGGACGTGTAAAATCCATGGGCTCAGGCACATTGTTCGACTAAGCAGCCCCCCGATGGAAGGCTACTCACCAAAGGATAACGCCGAATTTTTAAAACAGGAAGCCCTGAAGCTGGGTTTCTCGGCCTGCGGCATTGCAAGTGCAGAAAAGTTCCGGGAGCACAAACAGCCCCTGAAAAGCTGGCTTTCGGAAGGGATGCACGGGGCTATGGGTTATATGGAAAACCACCTTGAAAAACGCCTGGACCCCCGCCTGCTGGTGCCGGGCGCCCGTTCGGTAGTCGTGGTGGCTTTGAATTATTTTCCACCGGCATTCCAACATCCCGAATCCCCCTATATCGTTTCCAAATATGCCTACGGGAAGGACTATCATTTCATTCTGAAGGAAAAACTGCAGCAGCTTTTGGAAATATTGAAAAAAAGAGAGCCTGCTCACCAGGGAAGGGTGTTCACCGACAGTGCACCGGTGCTGGAACGTGGCTGGGCCGTTAAGGCAGGATTGGGCTGGACTGGAAAGAATGGCTGCCTGATCATTCCCCGCAAGGGCAGCTTTTTCTTTTTGGGCGAACTGATCACCAATATTGAATTGCAACCCGACATTCCTTTCGAAAAGGACCTTTGCGGTAATTGTACCCTTTGTATGGAAGCCTGTCCTACCGGGGCATTGATATCTCCCGGAAAGCTGGATGCCAGGAAATGTATTTCTTACCTCACCATTGAATTAAAAAGCCCTGTACCGGAACCTTTCAGGGGTAAAATGAAGGGCAGGATCTTTGGATGCGATATTTGCCAGGATGTTTGTCCGCACAATCGCTTTGCAGTGCCAACAGACGAGACTGGCTTCCTGCCCCTGGAGCCCATCCGCAACTGGAAAGCCGAACAATGGGAAAACATGGAGCCTGTTACTTTTAACCAAATGGTAAAGAAAGCTGCATCCCCAATGGGGCGGGTGACTTATTCAAAAATAATGGATAACATTTCGGCGGCAGGAACCCCCGAAAGGGACTGATCAAAATGTTTCAATCAGGATTTTACCGGCTTCAGGTATGCCATGAGCATATCGGGGATGCGTTTTTTGCGCTCCTCGAGGAAGGCCCTGTATTCAGCTTCGCCGAAACCCGTCTTGTCCTTGATCAGTGCCTTAATGGCAAAGGGAAAGGTAATCAGCGAAAGCATATCGATAAAAAGCTGAGTAGGATTGGTAGGTATGATGTTGCCTTTTGCGCTTTCATCGAATATCTGCTTGGCGAACCTGGGACTGCTGTAAAGGCTGGTAATGGCATTCATCTGAGTTATGCGCTCCTGGCTGCGGTGCACGATGGACATAACAAAAGATACCAGCAGCGGGTTTTCGATGAGCATATCGATGTAGGCTTCCACGTATTTCCTGATCTTTTCTTCCAGCTCGAGTTCGCTGTCCATGATCTTGATCATTTTCCGGGTGTTTTTCTTCACCAGCATGGAGAAAATGGCATCGAAGAGGTTTTCCTTCGACCGGAAGTAATAATTCATCAGGGCCAGGTTGATGCCAGCCTTATTGGCAATATCGCGTACGGAAGTGCGATCGACGCCTTTTTCCAGAAACAACTCGGTAGCTGCTTCGAAGATCTTTTGTTCGGTATTTCTGCTCTTGGCCATGGCAATTAAGTTTTCCGTGCCAAAAGTAAAAAAATAGACGTTTTAAACAAAGTTTAAAACCCATTTCAGGATTAAAAAAATGTTAAAAAAATCGTTGAGGGACAAAAGGGTTCAATTTTCAGTAAATTTAAGGTCGTCAAAACATTGCAAATGGCTTTATCCTGTTTTTTAAACAAGCACCGCCTGGTCCTTTTGAGCCTGTCTACCGGCTTATTATTATCGGCCAGCTGGCCAGCCAGGGGCCTTCCCCTAATGGCTTTTGTAGCCTTTATCCCTTTGTTGTTTGTGGAAGAACTTTTGTTTACAGAGCGTTCACGCCACCGCAGCATTGGGTTCTTCCTGTATGCCTGGCTTGCGTTTTTTGTCTGGAACCTTTTCACCACCTGGTGGATAATGTTTGCCACTATTCCCGGAATGATCACGGCAGTGGTCCTCAATTCGTTTTTCATGGCTATCCCATGGTGGCTGATGCACGCCTGGCGGCGAATGCATTCAGGACGGCAGGGCGTTTTGCCCGTGGTGGTTTTCTGGCTTACCTTCGAATACCTACATGCGAAGTGGGAATTGAGCTGGAGCTGGCTTGACCTTGGGAATGTGTTTGCTTCCTGGCCTCGCTGGGTGCAGTGGTATGAATATACCGGGACAGCAGGTGGGGCCATTTGGGTTTTACTGGCCAACATCCTCCTGTTTATGCTGATCAAAGAATTGCTTAAGGCCGACCGGGTGCCCAAACGGGTGCGGTGGTTTTCATTACTGACGGGGCTTTTGCTTGGGTTACCGCTAGTGCTTTCACTGGTCATTTTTTCGCGTTATACTGAGAAAAAAGATCCGGTTGAGGTCGTCATCATTCAGCCCTCTGAAGACCCATACCAGGATGCGGAAACGGCAGAAGAAGCAACCGCACGAACCTCGAAGATGATCGGCCTGGCGCAACAAAAGGTAACGTCCAAAACCCGTTTTGTGGCAGCTCCGGAAGCAGCCCTACCCCAGGGAGTCTGGCTCCACCAGCAGTCATTGAACCCCAACCTAATGCAGATTCGAAGATTTTTGTTTCAGCATCCCAAACTGAGCTGGGTTACAGGCAGTTCGACCTATGCCCTGTATGCCAATGAAAGCAAGGTTACTGTTACGGCCCGGCCACTGCGAGACAGCGGAAACTTTTACGATGCCTTCAACTCGGGCCTCATGATTGGCCCCGGGGAGACTTTTGACTTCTACCACAAGTCGAAGCTGGTCCCCGGCATAGAGCGCATGCCATTCTACCGGGCGCTGAAGCCTGTGGGTAAGCTGGTATCGTCCCTGGGAGGTACATCAGGCAGTCTGGGCACCCAGAAACACCGCAGCGTATTCCAGACCCAGGAAGGCGAGCCCGTTATCGCACCGGTGATCTGTTATGAATCCATTTACGGGGATTATATGACAGAATACATTCGCCGAGGAGCTACGCTGATATTTGTACTTACCAATGATGGCTGGTGGCGAAATACCCCTGGACACCGGCAGCATCATGAATATGCGCGCCTGCGAGCCATTGAAATGCGACGGCCCATCGTCAGGGCAGCCAGTACCGGGTTCTCATCCTTTATTGACCAAAAAGGGCAGGTGTTGCAAAAAACGGGATGGTGGGAAACAACAGCATTGCGCGAAACCGTTAACCAGAACCGGAAGCTGACTTATTTTGCCCTCCAGGGAAATGTGGCCGGGAAGATCTCGATGTTTTTGAGTGTATTGCTTTTGCTTGCGATGGCTTCACGAAAATGGATCAACCGCAAGGAGAAACCGGTTGCTAAGAACAAGCGATTTAACTAAGCTTTTTCTCTTCAATGCAGGCCATTCCCAGCTTAGCCCTTATTGAGAATATGCTTAATATTTCCTGAGAAAAAAGGTCCCTTTTAAAGGGCTTCAGGAAATTTTTTATAAAATCCGGCCGTATTCTGTGCGGCTTCTTTAACAGGCCTGAAAGTAAAACCAAGGGCCTTTTTTATCTTTTCACTCGAAAAGAACCTGACATTGTTGGCATTACGGGCTGTTTCCCGGGTAATCAGGGGCTTTTTTCCCGTAATCAAACTACGCAGTTTTTCCAGGCGCCAGGCCATCTCGCTTAAGAAGGGTCCTGCAAAGTATTTGGGTGGTTCAACGCCAGCAAATTCGGCAAAATAGTCAAACACCTGACGATACTGAATGTTTTCGCTGCTCATAATAAAGCGTTCATTGATCACCGGGCTTTCATAGAGGAGCTTCATGGCAAGGGCCACATCGCGGGCATCGATGAAACCGGTAATACCTTTGGTGTAGAACTTCAGGCCATTTTTAACCGACTGGTAAAGCTGTGAACTGGAGCGGGCTGTATCGCCGGGGCCAATGATAATGGAAGGATTCACCATCACCACGGAAAGCCCTTCTTCCGAGCCTCGCCAAACTTCGCGTTCAGCACCAAATTTACTTATAGCATACCAGGAATTTGAGGGGGAGGTTTTCCAAACCAGGGATTCGGTGGCAGGCTGCCCGGGTTCGGGCTGGCCAATGGTAGAAACACTGCTGCAATGGCAAAATTTTTCAACGCCCTCCACCAGGGCAGCGTTTACCAGGTTGGCGGTACCTTCCACATTGACCTTCATCATTCGTTCACGGTCGGCCGGAAGGAAGGAAACCATTGCTGCGCAATGGAAGACAGCCTTGACGCCCCGGATGGCTTCCTGAAGCGAGGGCATATCAATGACATCGGCTTCCACCCAGTCAATTTGATCAAAAAGCATCTTGCCCTTGTCAGCATCATACCATTCAAACAGTTTCTTCACCAGGTCGAGCTGGCTGTTTTTCCTTCGGGTGGCCCTGACCCGATAGCCTGATTTAATAAGTTCGAAAAGCATGTGAGAGCCTACCAGTCCGGTTCCCCCGGTCACTAAGATCATACGCTGAGCAGATTTTTTACATTTTAATTCCATCCAATAAACACCCGGGAAGCTGCAATGTTCTTTTCTTAAACGAAATTGTGATGAATAGACTTTTGCTAATTGCAAAGGAAATGCTTTTCGGGCAAAGAAATAAAATAGTCCTGAAAGTTTTCGTTATCTCCCTGGGGCTGGTTTAAAAATGCGCAGGTCAGTGCGATAAATCTAAAAAGGTCAGTAAAATTATTCAGGCATAATGACTAATTTTGACATTCATTTTTTGGATCAAAAGTTTGTTAATCAGAAAATAAAAAAGGTTTTCATGAATTTTGTTGAAGAACTGCGCTGGCGAGGGATGATTCACGATATCATGCCCGGTACGGAAGAGCAATTACAAAAAGAAATGACAACAGCTTATGTGGGCATTGATCCTACGGCTGACTCATTGCATATAGGCCACCTGGTGAGTATCATGATGCTGAAACATCTGCAGCTGGCCGGACACAAACCCCTAGCCCTGGTAGGAGGTGCCACTGGCATGATCGGTGATCCCAGCGGAAAAAGTGAAGAACGCAACCTGCTGTCAGAAGAAGTGTTGCGTAAAAATGAAGCAGCCATAAAAAAACAACTGCTGAAGTTCCTCGATTTTGAACATGGAGAGAACAAGGCAGAAATCGTCGACAACTACGACTGGATGAAGGA
Organism: Bacteroides sp.; assembly: GCA_036351255.1. Lineage (NCBI taxonomy): Bacteria > Pseudomonadati > Bacteroidota > Bacteroidia > Bacteroidales > Bacteroidaceae > Bacteroides > Bacteroides sp. The sequence continues at coordinate 33,435 of JAZBOS010000094.1, read as the reverse complement.
ATTCAGTTTTCTCGGTTTTCTGAGGGATGTGGGCAAACACCTGACAGTAAATTATATGATGGCTAAGGATTCAGTGAAAAAGCGCCTTGATACAGGACTTTCATTCACTGAGTTCACTTACCAACTGGTGCAGGGTTATGACTTCCTTCACCTATATAACACCAAAAACTGCAAGCTTCAGATGGGGGGTTCAGACCAGTGGGGAAATATCACCACCGGCACTGAGCTGATCCGCCGTAAGACAGGTGGTGAAGCCTTTGCGCTGACCTGCCCATTGATCACCAAGGCGGATGGGGGAAAATTTGGCAAAACCGAACAAGGCAATGTATGGCTTGACGCCCGGTACACCTCGCCCTACCACTTTTACCAGTTCTGGCTGAACTGCTCGGATGAAGACACTGAAAGATATATCAAGATCTTCAGCCTGCTGAGCCGGGAAGAAATTGAAGCCCTGATTGCAGCGCAAAGACAGGCCCCTCATCAAAGAGTGCTTCAGAAAGCCCTTGCCCGCGACATTACCATCCGGGTGCATGGAGAAGAAGAATACAACACAGCCATCGAAGCCTCGGATATCCTGTTTGGAAAAGGAACGACAGAAACACTGAAGAAACTGCCCGAGCAGGTGTTGCTGGATGTATTTGAAGGGGTTCCGATGTTTGAAGTAAGCAAAACCGAGATAGAAGCCGGAATCAACATTGTGGACTTCCTGGCTGGGGTTACTTCCATCACCCAGTCGAAAAGCGAGGCACGCCGCATGCTGAAAGAAGGCAGCATCAGCATTAACAAGGAAAAGGTAGACGATGAATTGATTGTGAGCAGCAATCACCTGATCAACAATCATCACATCCTGGTGCAACGGGGGAAGAAAAACTACTTCCTGGTGCAGGCAAAATAAATGCAATTCAAAAAACAACGGACATGAAGAAACCCATTTGGCTTCTCACAGCGCTGGTATTACTGGCTATGGCAGCCTGCCAGACAAAACCAGTGAAGATCTTCCCGGAAAGGCACGATATCTATGGCCTGGCATCCCCAATCCGCTTGGATGGGGATACGACCCAAATCTTTCTACAGGATTTTTTTCTTGATGGGTCGCTGAATGCCATAGATTCCGTTACAGGAATTCCGGGGCTCAGCTATCAGTTATCGGGAAATAAACAAATTCTTGATATCATCCTGAAGGAAAAGGAGATCCCATTTCTTTCGGAGATGAAGGTATGGCTGGGGCCGGATGCTTTTAGTTTTTTTGTTGAACGCAGTCAGAAACAGCGCCATCAGTTTGTTTTCGATCCACAAGGCACGCGTTACAGCTCGGTAAGCATTCGCGGTGACATGACCAGCTGGATGGAATTGCCCTTAAATCTGATTGACGGGAAGTGGCAGGTAAGGCTTGATCTCAATCCCGGGTCTTATCACTATCTTCTGGTTGCCAATGGAAAGGATATGACCGATCCCACCAACCCTGTGCTGATTGATAACAATGCCGGAGGGCATAATTCGGTGTTAAGCATCTCTGGTTTTAACCGCCAGCAGACTCCTCACTTTTATACCGAATCCTTTGCCGGGAATGACCTGGTCTTAGGCGTCAATAACCAGGCAGATGAGATCTTCGTTTTTTGGGAAAATTTCAGGCTTCCCATTCAACATGTCTCGCGGCACGAAAATCACCTCCATGTTAATATTCCGGGTGACGCTTCCGAAAAGGAACGCAGTTTCCTTCGTATCAGGGGTTACAACCAGGCAGGTCCCTCAAACGACCTGCTGATTCCATTGCAAAATGGAGCTCCGGTGACGGACGCAGGCACCCTTACTCGTGAAGATAAGGAAAAGACCATCCTTTATTTCATGATGGTGGATCGCTTTAACAATGGCAACACAGCCATTGATGACCCGGTTGAAGACCCGGAAGTGGACCAAAAGGCAAATTTTTACGGAGGAGACCTGGATGGCATTACCCAAAAGATCGAAGAGGGCTATTTTTCCAGCCTGGGCATCAACACCATCTGGCTTTCACCCATCACGCAGAACCCTTACGAAGCCTACCGGGAATATCCCGCCCCGCATAGGAAGTTTACAGGATACCACGGATACTGGCCTATTACCCTGACCACAGTAGATCATCGCTTTGGCGATGCGCAGGCCATGCATCGGATGGTAGAAACCGCCCACAATAGCGATATCAGCGTGATGCTTGATTTTGTTTCCAATCATGTACACCAGGAAAACCCTTTGATCAAGGAGCATCCGGAGTGGGCTACTGAACTTAATCTTCCCGATGGCAGGAGAAACCTGAGACTCTGGGACGAACAACGCCTGACCACTTGGTTTGATGAGTTCCTTCCCAGCCTCGACTATTCAAATCCTGAGGTGGTAAAGGTGATGACCGACAGCGCCTTTTTCTGGATTGAAGAATTTAAGTTGGATGGGTTCAGGCACGATGCCACCAAACACATCCCACAAGAATTCTGGCGCGCCCTTACCCGAAAACTGAAAGAAGACCATATGGCTCCCAAGGGACAGCGGTTGTTCCAAATCGGTGAGACTTTTGGCAACCGGGAACTTATCGGCAGTTATGTGGGCAGTGGATTGCTTGACGGGCAATTCGACTTTAATTTGTATTTTGATGCCCGTTCGGCTTTTGCCATTGATAAGGTTTCCTTTAAGATGCTTGATTTTTCCTTGCACCAGACCTTTAACCAGTATGGTTTTGTCCATCTGATGGGCAACATAACGGGTAATCACGACATGGCCCGCTTTATATCACTGGCAGGCGGAGGGCTGGGATTTGATGAAGACCAGTCTGAAGCAGGCTGGAACCGAAACGTTGGGGTGGGTGACCCTGTGGGTTATGATAAACTGGCTTCGCTGACTGCTTTTATCATGACCATCCCTGGTGTGCCCGTGATCTATTATGGTGATGAGATCGGTTTGCCAGGGGCAGGCGATCCTGACAGCAGGCGCCCCATGAAGTTTGACAACCTCAGTGATCATGAACAAAAGCTGAAGGAAAAGACCTCAAAAATGGCCAACCTGCGCAACAACTACCCGGTATTTGTCTATGGTGACTTCCAGACCTTGCTGGCCGAAGATGAGGTGTACGCCTATGCCCGCAGCTATTTCGGACAAACCGGCCTGGTGGTATTTAACAAAAGCGGTGAGGAAAAAACAATCTCCATTGCGCTTAGCCAAAGGTTGTCCGAACCCTTTTACAATGAACATTTTGGAAGTGACTTCAGCTTTAAGGATAACACCCTCACCTTAACCCTGCCGGCTAACAGTTTTGAAGTGCTGACATCTGAATATAAGCCCAAAAGTTAGGCAAGATGAAACTTAAACGACAAAAAAAGCGGATTGCCCTGGTAGCTCACGACAATCGCAAGAAGGACCTCTTGGAATGGGTCAGCTGGAACCGTAAGACCCTTTCCTCTCACCAGTTGTTTTGTACGGGGACTACCGGCCATTTTGTGGAAGAAGCCATGAAAGACCCCGTAACCGGAAAGCTTCCTGGCAGCATGAGCATCACCCGGCTAAAATCGGGTCCACTGGGCGGTGACCAGCAAATGGGCGCCCTGGTAGCAGATGGGAAAATTGATATGATGATCTTTTTCTGGGATCCCATGCAGCAACAGGCACACGATGTGGATGTCAAGGCCCTCCTGCGCATTACGGTGCTTTACAATATCCCCACAGCCTCTAACCGTTCCACGGCCGACTTCCTCATTTCTTCTGAATTCTTCAGCAAGCAATACACCCCTCGCCCAATGGATGTCGGTGATTACCTGAACCGCAGCATTGATATGGAATAACGACAATTCAACCCATCAAAAAACAAAAATTATGAAAATCATGAAGGAAAGTTTTCCCCGTTTCTTTGGAATCCTTGTTGCGGCCGGCCTGATCATTGGAATGACTGCCTGCGGACCGAGAAAAACGCAGGAAGAACAGGCTGTCATAACCGTTTCGGAAGTGAGCCATCCAGATTGGAGTAAAAATGCCAGCATATATGAAGTCAACGTCAGGCAATACACGCCCGAAGGCACCTTTAAAGCCTTTGAAGAGCACCTCGACCGATTGCAGGATCTGGGTGTCGACATCCTGTGGTTCATGCCCATTACCCCGATTGGCGAATTAAACCGCAAGGGTAGCCTGGGTAGTTATTATTCAGTGAAAAATTACACGGAGATCAACCCAGAATTTGGTACTCTTGAAGACTTTAAGCATCTGGTTGAAGAGATCCATGCACGCGATATGTACGTGATCCTTGACTGGGTGGCCAATCATACAGCCTGGGATCATCCCTGGACAGAGACTCACCCGGAGTATTACACCCGCGACGAGGAAGGCAATTTTGTCCCCCCGGTGGAAGACTGGGCCGATGTCATCGACTTGAATTACGACAACAAGGACCTCTGGGAAGCCATGACAGGCGAAATGCGCTTCTGGGTTCAAGAAATTGGGGTGGATGGCTTTCGTTGCGATGTGGCCGATATGGTGCCAACCGAATTCTGGAATCAGGCCGTTGAAGAGCTGGAGAAAATCAAGCCATTGTTTATGCTGGCCGAAGCCGAAAAACCCCACCTGCACGAAATGGCATTTGAGATGGGCTATGGCTGGACGCTTCATCATTTGATGAACAACATTGCACAGAATGAATCCGATGTTTCAGTTCTCGACAACTATTTCTTTGAGGTAAACCCCGAGGAACGTTTCCCCAAGGGTGCCTATAAAATGAATTTTATCACCAACCATGACGAGAATTCCTGGTCGGGTACCGAGTTTGACCGACTGGGCGAGGCCAAGGAAGCCTTTGCCGTGCTGACTGCTACCGTTCCGGGTATGATCTTGCTCTATACCGGCCAGGAGGCCGGATCGGACAAGATGCTTTCCTTCTTTGAAAAGGACCAGGTGGAATGGGGCCATTATGACTACCATGGCTTTTACCAAACCCTCCTTTACCTGAAAGGCCGCAACAAAGCTTTGTGGAACGGCATTTCCGGCGGGGAAATTCAACGGGTGAACACCAGCCAGGATGAGGCTATATTTGCCTTTGTGCGTGAAAAGGACAGCGACCAGGTGATGGTCGTCTTAAACCTTTCGGAAGAGCCTGCTGAGGTAATTTTAGAAGGAACGCTTTATTCCGGAACCTATACGGAAGTATTTAGCGGGGAGGTAAGGACTTTTGAGGGAAATGACACCCTATCCATGGAGCCCTGGACTTACCTGGTATTTGAAAAGTAATACCGCCACTGGGAATCCAACTTCATTCCTAAAAGGTCCTGATGGCCACTCAATAAAACGCAAAAAAAGAATTTGTGATTGAACCCAATGGATTGAATAATGTATTCAGGGTTTCATCAGAACAAACACAAAAAGCAACATCCCGGGTCAACGATCCGGGGTTCTTTTTTTACCGGAGCCTGAAGCAGGATTGAATGAAAGCCCTTGTAAAATCGAAAGTTTGGTGTTTTGCTTCCAGGAAACCCATATGTCCAACATTTCTGAGGATCAAAGAGTGTGCTTCTTCGGTCAGGGCCATCTGGACCCAAATATTCTCGAAGGGCACCCGTGAGTCCTTCTGTCCGGCAATAAACATGACGGGAAACTTGGCATTAATCAGGACATCCAACGTACTGCTTCGGCTTTTCATCCCTTCCTGGGCAGCAAGAACAGCTTTTTTAGTCATTTTTTTGGCGGCCACTATCAGGGCATCAATTTCGGGGGCAAGACGTTCGCGATTCTCAGGGGCAAATAACTCCGGGATAAAATTGAAGAGAAAAGCCTGGTGATCCTCACGAATCAATTTGATACTCTTTTCGCGGGAAGCCTTAGATTCTTCGCTGTCAGCGAGTGATGTGCTGTGGAAAAGCCCCAGTCCCCTGAACAACTTGGGATACACCCTTGCCATCGACAGGGCAATGTACCCTCCCATTGAATGGCCAATGATCACCGCCTCGTTAACATTCAGGTGATCGAGAACGAATTTTATGACCTCGCCCATTTGTTCCATGGGATGGATCTCCCCTATGCATTCGCTTTCACCATGGCCCGGCAAATCAATGGTGATGACCCGGAAGGAATCAATCAGATGTTCCACAAAAAAATCCCATACCGACGAAGATTGTGTGTAACCGTGAATGAGCACCACAGCATCTCCTGCGCCTTGATCCTTAAAGGAAACCAGCGCATCCTTATATCTCACATTCATGATAGTAAAGCAAAATTTACTGGTTACTGCAATGATTAAGACAGAATAATCAGTTTAAAGTTAAGACAAATTTTAATTTGAGCGCAAAAAAACAATGTTTTGTTTATTTTTTTTAATTTTACACCAAACCATTCATAGCAATTAAATTAACCTTAATCATTTCTTATGCTTGGAGGAGCACCTTTGAAAATCCTGGCCGTGGATGATGATCCGCAGAACTTGTTTGTGCTCAGGAAGATCCTTAAGCCTCAGCCCTATGAGCTGATCGAAGCCACTTCAGGTTTCGCTGCCCTCAAAGAAGTACAAGCCCATCATCCTGACCTGATCCTGCTCGACATCCTGATGCCTGAGATGGATGGCCTGGAGGTATGCCGGCGGCTCAAGGCTGATGCCAACACGCGCAGCATACCCATTATCTTTATCACTGCCCTGCGCGATACCGAGGAAATGGTGAAGGGATTCGAGGCAGGTGCAGTTGATTATATTACCAAACCATTCAACAAACTGGAACTCACCGCAAGGGTCAAGACCCACCTGGACCTGAAGCAGTCGACCGACATCATTTCTGAACAAAACCTGCAACTCAAGCAGGAAGTTGATCAGCGCAAGCAAACCGAAGAGAAGTTTAAGGCGCTTTCACAAGCGGCCTTCGAAGCCATTCTTTTTATTAAAAACGACCAGATCATTGAAGTGAATAACGCCAGCCTGATGGTTTTCATGCACGATCCCGAGCAGCTTCTTTTCAAGCCTGTTTCCCTGCTGGTCCCGCTGGAAGGCATCAAAGAACTGCAAAAAATCCTCCAGGGCGAAAGCTATGGTCCCTGGGAGATGGAATTCCTGCGCCAGGACGAAAGCCGCTTTGTGGGACAGGTTAAACACCAGCGCTTCATTTACCGCAATGAACAGATCAACGTCCTGGCCATCAGCGACATTACACGCTTGAAGGAACTGGAACACGAGGTTCGCAACGCCATTGTTGATACCGAAGAAAGAGAGCGCAAGCGTTTTGCCATGGATGTACACGATGGCTTGGGGGCCTTGCTGTCAACGCTGAAGATCTATGTCAGCCTCCTTCAGAAAGCCAATAAAACTGAAGAAGAACGCCAGTTTCTCCTCGATGAGATTAAGTCCAATATTGGGGAAGCAGTTTCAGCAGCCAAGCGCATTGCCAATAACCTGATGCCCAGCACCCTGAATGACTATGGTCTTTTCCCTGCCCTCGAAGTCTTTTCGCAATCGGTCATGCGGTCGGGGGCCATTACCATTCATCTGAAAGGAGACCGCAGCATGGATCGCCTCGACAAGAACCGGGAGATTAACATTTACCGCATCTGTACTGAACTGATCAACAACACCCTTAAACACGCGGGAGCTTCCAACATTTATCTTGAACTGAGCGCAGGCAAACAGAAAATGGAATTGCAATACCAGGATGATGGCCAAGGATTTGATTTTGCTGAAGCCTTGTCGGGGAACCCCGGAAGCCATGGCTTAAAAAACATCATGACGCGTATACAACTCCTGAATGGCCGCCTGATACCTGCAAAAAACAAAGAAAAGGGAGCTTCTTTTCATTTGGAGATCCCATTAAATTAACCGGCACAAGATATTCTTAAGATTTTATTATAAATTTGTTCCTTTAACAGAGACCGGTGAATTTGAATTTTCTGGCGGTTTAAAGCTAAAGAACCATGGAAAAGAAACTTAAGGTAATGATCGTGGAAGATCATCACATATTCCGCAAAGGCTTGAATATGCTTCTCAGAGAAATGCCCGAAGTCACTATCTGTGGAGAAGCCACCAATGGCCAGGAATTCCTTGACACCTTCGAGAAACTGCAGCCCGATATTATTTTCATGGATATCCAGATGCCGGTGCTTAACGGCATTGAAGCCACCAAGGAGGCCCTTCGCCGTGATCCTGAACTGAAGATCGTGGCCATAAGCATGTTTGGCGAGGAGGAATACCTGGTTAGCATGCTGGAAGCCGGAGTAAAGGGATTTCTTTTAAAGACTGCTGAAGAACACGAACTGAAAAAAGCCCTGTCGCTGGTGGCCGACAACAAAAACTATTTTTCCGATGAATTGATTCCCACCCTGACCACCTCACTGGTAAAAAGCCGGAACAAGGAAGAAACCCGCGAACCTGAACTTCGCGAAGAACTAACCCGCCGTGAGGTAGAAGTCCTTGAGCTGATTTGCAAGGGTTACACCATCAAGGAAATCGCCGACAAATTGTTTATCAGCCAGCGAACCGTTGACGGGCATAAGGCTAACCTGTTCCGCAAGGCAGGCGTTGACAGCAGCGTAAAGCTGGTCACCTTTGCCATCAAAAACGGCCTCTACAAAGTGTAAAACATCTCTTTTCATTATTAACGGCTAAAAGGCTGCAGGCAAATGCCTGCCAGCCTTTTTTCTTATGCCCTTTAAACAGGGACCAGTCTGGAACTTTAAACGAAGTTAACACGTAATTAACACCTAGTTCAAACGTGCAAAACCGTTTTTGATACGTCTGAACTATGACTCAATTCCTTGCTTGATTAAAACAAAACAGGGTTTTGCCCGAAATCCAAATAACAGCCTGCATAAGGACCCTTTATGACGGGGAAACAAAAAAGAGGCTGCCCCTGCTGAATGTTGTTTATGGGCAACATTCAGCAGGGGCAGCCTGTATAATGGATGAATTAGGCCTGGGCCTTAGGTCAGGAAACTGAGCAGAATCCCGGCCGCAATGGCACTGCCAATGACTCCCGAAACGTTGGCTGCCATGGCATGCATCAGCAAGTGGTTGCTGCGGTCATATTCAAGGCCGATGTGTTGTGAGACCCGGGCACTGTCGGGAACAGCAGAAACGCCGGCGTTCCCGATTAAAGGGTTAATCCTGTTGCCTTCCTTCGAGAGGAAGTTCATCAGCTTTGCAAAAAGGACGCCGCCAATGGTAGCTACAACAAAGGAAGCAGCCCCCAGCCCGAAAATCAGCAGAGATTCTTTGGTAAGAAATACGGTAGCCTGGGTTGAAGCACCAACGGTCAATCCAAGGAAAATTGTTATGATATCGATCAGGGAGGTGCGTGCGGTCTCAGCCAGGCGGTTGGTAACGCCGCTTTCTTTGAGCAAGTTGCCAAAAAAGAGCATCCCCAGCAGGGGCAAGGAAGTTGGCATAATGAAAGCAGTGAGCAGAATCCCAATGACAGGGAAGACGATCTTCTCTTGCTTTGAAACTGCCCTCGGGGGCTTCATCCGGATCACCCGTTCCTTTTTGGTGGTCAGCAGCCTCATTATGGGCGGTTGTATCACCGGCACCAGGGCCATATAAGAATAGGCGGCAATGGCGATGGGTCCGATAAATTCAGGAGCCAGTTTGGATGAGAGGAAGATAGCGGTGGGGCCGTCAGCACCACCGATAATGCCAATGGCGCCTGCCTGCTCAGGGGTAAATCCAAGCATAAGGGACGTTGAATAGGCAGCAAAGATTCCCAATTGTGCGGCAGCCCCCAGGAGTACCAGGCGGGGTTGTGACAAGAGGGATGAGAAGTCGGTCATTGCACCAATCCCAAGGAAAATGATGGGTGGATAAACCCCTTTCATTACCCCGAAATACAGGTAATTGAGCACACTGCCTTCTTCGTAGAGGCCGATTTGTAAACCCGTATTTTCGGCAAAGGGGATGTTTCCCAGCAGGATTCCGAAGCCAATGGGGATCAGCAGCAGGGGTTCGTAGTTTTTGGTGATAGCCAGTGTAATAAAAATAATCCCTACGATTATCATTACCAGGTGCCCGAGGGTAAAGTGGGCAAAGGCGGTATAACCAAAAAACTCGCTGAATTGACTGAGAATAAAATCAAAAACGCCGTTATCCATAATTATGCTCCAATTTCCATCAATACATCGCCTTCCATAACGGATTGACCGGGGTTGACCTTAATGGCTGAAATTTTCCCTTCTTTATCCGCTTCAATGTTGTTTTCCATTTTCATGGCCTCAAGGACCATTAGCTTTTGCCCCACTTTGACAGTATCACCCACTTTACAAAGGATGCTGAGGACGGTACCTGGCAGGGGCGACTTGATGGTTCCGGAAGCGGCAAGGGGGCTTTTGGCTCCAGTACCCACGGACGGGGTGGTTTCGGTATCGGGCACCGCCCTCTGGCGGACCAGTTTAGGTGTTTTTACACGCTGAATGGTTTTGTCTACCTCCACCTGGTAAGATGAGCCATTCACTTCGAGGTCGATAATATTTTCCTCGACATTGAGAATGCTGACATCATAAACATTCCCGTGTATGGTAAATTTAAATTTCTTCATCTGTTACGAATTGTCGGGTTGTTGAAAAGAACACTAAAAAAAAGGATCCGGGCTTTATTGCCCCAAGGGATTGCGTAATCCATAAATTTTTGAACTCCAGGGTGAATAAGTCCGTGAGACCTTTTTGATCGTTAGCACGGTATCTTCAAAGTCGTGGAGTTCAGACCGATACAGGTGAATGGCCGCAGCGATGGCCGCATTGACCTCTCCCGAAAGCTCGTCCTGCGCTTCAACGGGGATTTTCGCCACAGCCTTTTCGCTTTTCTTCAGCATAAAAAAGCTCTTGAATTTTTGCCGGAAAGAGGAAGTGAAGAGCACCCGGGAATTTGAGATGACGACATAGATCAGGACCAGAGCAGAAAAAACAATGCTAAGGCCAAGTAAGGCCATGATAAGACCATAGGGGTCTTCATGAACAAACTTATCAGCATCGTCGAGGGCTTCAGCGGCTGCTCGTCCTGTTGCCTGAGCAGCCAGAATTACGGGAAAAGAAAGGTTCATAACGGACATCATCATTACAATGGCAGGTTTGAGTGCTTCTTGGGTGGGTTGTGATCCTTTTTTGTGGCCAGCGACTGGAGGGCTCGGATTATCCTGAAGCGGGTATTTCGCGGTTCGATCACATCATCAATATACCCAAACTTGGCTGCATGGTAAGGGGTGGCAAACTTATCGAGATATTCCTTTTCTTGTTCCACCACAAACCTGGTTTTTTCCTCTTCCGTTTCAAGGGCTTTGATCTCTTTGTTTCGCAACACCTCAATGGCACCTTTGGGACCCATCACGGCAATTTCTGCCATTGGCCAGGCATAGTTAATGTCACCCCTTAAATGCTTGGAACTCATCACGCAATATGCTCCACCATAAGCTTTGCGAAGAATGATTGTGACCTTTGGCACGGTAGCTTCGCCATAGGCAAAGAGGAGTTTGGCACCGTGCATAATGATACCGCCATATTCCTGGGTCGTCCCGGGCAGGAAGCCGGGCACATCGACCAGGGTTACCAGCGGTACATTGAAAGCATCGCAGAAACGGACAAAGCGGGCCGCTTTTCTTGAGGCATTGATGTCAAGCACACCGGCCAGATAATTAGGCTGGTTGGCCACGATACCCACTGAAATGCCATTGAAACGGGCAAAGCCGGTGACGATGTTTGGTGCATAGTTGCGCTGGACTTCCAGGAACTCACTATAATCCACAATGGCGTATATAACATCCTTGACATTGTAAGGCTTGTTCGGATTTTCAGGGATAATGGTATTAAGGTCGTCCTCCAAACGGTCGATGGGATCATCGCAATGCGCCATAGGAGGTTCTTCGAGGTTGTTCTGGGGCAGGTAGCTGAGGAGTTTGCGAATCAGCAAAATACCCTCCTGCTCATCATCGGCAATAAAATGGGTAACCCCCGACTTGGTTCCATGGGTCATGGCACCTCCCAGTTCCTGCTCTGTAACCACCTCCCCTGTTACCGTTTTTACCACCTTGGGGCCAGTCACGAACATATAGCTGTTTTCCTTGGTCATGATGGTGAAGTCGGTGAGTGCAGGAGAATATACGGCACCCCCTGCACAGGGACCAAAGATGCCACTGATCTGTGGCACGACACCAGAGGCCATAATGTTGCGCTGAAAAATCTCAGCATATCCTGCAAGGCTGTTGACCCCTTCCTGGATGCGTGCTCCGCCGCTGTCGTTAAGCCCGATCACGGGGGCTCCAATTTTCAGGGCTTTGTCCATAACCTTGCAAATCTTGTCAGCATAAGCCAGGGAAAGCGATCCCCCGAAAACGGTAAAGTCCTGGGCAAAGACATACACCAGGCGGCCATCGATGGTCCCATATCCGGTAATGACCCCATCGGAATAATACTGTTGTTTTTCGAGACCGAAGTCATTGCAGCGGTGGGTAACAAACATGTCGAACTCTTCAAAGCTGCCCTCATCCAGGAGGAGGTCGATACGCTCACGAGCCGTCAGTTTGCCTTTCTGATGCTGGGAATCAATGCGTTTTTGTCCGCCACCCAGTTTTGCCAACTCCCTTTTTTCGAGGAGTTCCTTGATCTTATTTTCGAAAGACATACAAAAAGTTATTAATATGTTTAGGATTTATTCTTGTTCTCGCAAAGTTCCATGAGCACGCCATGGGTCGATTTGGGATGGAGGAATGCGATATCGAGGCCTTCAGCACCCTTCCGGGGGGTTTTGTCAATCAGCAGGACGCCCTTGTCCTGAAGTTCATCGAGGGCACCTTCGATGCCCTGGGCTGCAAAGGCCAGGTGATGCACCCCTTCGCCTTTTTTCTCAATGAATTTTCCAATTGGTCCTTCCGGGTCAGTAGATTCAAGCAATTCAATCTTGGTCTGGCCTACCATAAAGAAGGCAGTCTTTACCCTTTGATCCTTAACTTCTTCGATGGCATAGCATTTTAATCCAAGAACACCCTCATAAAACTGAATGGATTCTTCCAGATTCTTAACTGCAATGCCAATGTGTTCAATATGGGAGAGCTTCATAACGAAAATGTTAGGTTAAAACTTGGCGCAAAGTTATGCTTTAAAAAGGTTTTAACCGAACACAAATACGGGAAAAAAGAAAAATTAGATGTATAGCCTGATTCTACACACGAAGTGAATTTTGGCTTATATCAGAAGGACAAATATTTAGGGGAGTTGTTCAGAGATTAACATTCCAATTGGTTTCTGTTTCCCAGTTTTGTCGAATCTGTAACACCCCCCGGAACAAATACACGGGTTCAGGCTGTATTTTCTTCAGGTAGTTTCCGGTATCCCACACCCCATTCTCATTCAGGTCGTGAATCATCCTGAAGCCATAATTTCCAGGAAGGAGGTTGTGATACTCCTGAATGCCGGGGGCGTCTATGATCCTTTCGTCAAGGGTTTTCCCATCCTTATCCACCAGTTGAAGGATAAACGAGCCGGTGGAATCTTCCATCTCAAGATTAAGGATCACCATGCCATAATCCTCCTGCTGAGTCGTCGAGAAGAAAGCCTGAATCGTATCATTGGTAATTCCATAAATATCGGTAAAAGCACCCGGAAGGATTTCCATCACAAAACTGGCACCTTGTCCAAGCGTGTCCGAAAAGCCCACCCTTCGTTTTATCGAATCAGAAAATACCATGGAGAAATCGACATCAATAGAGTCTGCGGTCATCAGGTGAATTTGTTCTTTGTCAAAATGTTCAAGCGGGGCAGAAGCGGAAAAGGTAAGGGGTTTAAAAAACGGCAAAGGGTTGCTCCTGCTGGCATTAAGGCGCAGGCCAAGGCTTGGGGTCGTTTCAGTAACAGCTCCCCTGCCCCTGGCTTCACGGGGTTTTGCTGAAATCTTTAGGGTATCAATGACCAGCCCGGCATCGGAAACTTCAAGCCACAAGGAGTCGGGGGCTGGGGGAAGCATCCATAAGGAAAGGGAGTCGCGGTTCAGGGAAGGTTCGGGAATGTACCAATCATCGGGCAGGGTATCACTGAGATCGCGCAGGAAGATGTCCTCGAAGGGGACACGAAAAATCAGGTTAACCAAGCCATTCCGGGGAACAGAAGATGAAACCAACCGTTGCAGGGTATCGGCCTCCAGAAACATACGCAGCCTGTATCCCGGGGCAGAAGTCACGGCCTCAAGGGTGTCGCCAGAAGCCTGCTCCATTCCAGGAGGTATCATGACATCAGCTTGCTCACCAGCGGCAATGGTTTCGGTTCCGGGCCTGCCTTCCGGCTCCGATGGTTCTCGCTCACCACCAGGTTCCGGGGCTCCCGAAGAAGGTTCTATAAATTCAGGGGTAACCAGGCTGTCAAGAAAGGCAATCCGTTCATTGGGCAAATCGAACAGAAAATTAGAGTTCAGATCCTCCAGGGCAAACATCATATACTGGCCATCACGCATGTTAGTGATCTCAAAAAAACCCTCCTTGTTTGTTTTGGAAAGGTAAACCGGTCGCTCAAGATAAGGTACCGAGTCGTACACATTCTCATACAGCATCACGTAGATGCCTTCGGAAGGTTCGAGAGAAAAAGCATCGGCAACCTGCCCCATGACCGAAAGGGAGTCAACAAAAGGGCCTGTTGAAACCACAAACTGAAAATTTGGGATGGGGTTGCTTTCGGTAATATCAGAAATAGCATCACCAAAGAAGAAGTTATAGGTGGTGTTGGCGCGCAATTCTTCATTCAGCTCAAGAATCACTGACCTGCCTTTGATTCTTACTTCAGGTTGGTTTTCCAGGGGTGGGGAAACCAGCAAATTCTGGTTGATTTCCTTAAGCTGGATAAATTCATCAAAATAGATTCGAATCTCCCCGCCCTGAAAATTTGGGGAGAAGTTAGACGGCGTGCTTCGCACCACCATTGGTGGCGTTTCATCGGTAGGGCCGCCTGCAGGGCTGACAACATTGGCGCAAGCAAAAAAGAAAAGGCCGGTTAAAATGATAAGGAAGCCCCGCAGGGCGCTTTCCCAAATATTTTTTTTCTCTGGCATAAAGGCAAATAAGGGTTCCTGAAGAAAATTTCGGTTCTACAAAAATATCATTATTTTGATGACCTTATGCAAGAGATTATGCCCCGCTTGCCATGGCTTCAAAAGCAAAACCCCTGGCAGCAAAATGCTCAAGCACACGAGGAAGGAGGGCGAGGCAGTTGGAGGCAGCCTTTACCGAGTCGTGAAAAACCAGAATGCTACCCTTGCGAGTTAGTGACACTATCTTATTAAAAGCCTTTTCCTGATCAAGGCTGGGTTCATAATCTCGGCTAAGCACAGACCACATGACAATTTTAAAGCCTCGTTTCCTTAAGTCACGGATCTGCGCGGGTGTGATACAGCCATAGGGAGGACGGAACAAGGGCTCTTTATGAGGCATGGGAAACCTTCCGGCATTCTCTGCATAAAGGTCGAGAGGGGTCTTCCAGCCGTTCAGATGATCCCAGCCATGACTTCCCAGGGTATGGCCTCCTGTATGAATCGCTTCAATCAGGCGGGGATTATCCTGGGCGTTTTTCCCCAGGATAAAAAAAGTGGCTTTGGCTTGGTGGTCCCTAAGAATCTTCAGGATTTTATCAGTAACCTCCGGAGTAGGGCCATCATCGAAGGTCAGGAAAATTTTCTTTTCCTCTGTGGAAATCTTCCAGCAAAGACTCTTTTTTGTTGCAATTCTCAGGCAATATGGAGGGGCATAGAGATAATTCAAGACCTTAAGCTTGGAGGGGTTTTAAGCCTGTAAAATTAGCACATTTGGCCAGAACGCCCGGGAGCAAAATAAAAAAAAAGTCCCTGCTTCCGCAGGGACCCAAAACCAAAACAATGAAAGAGAATTAGAGGGAAGATTACTGGTTGTTACTTGTTTTCAGGTTGGTTCTCTTTTATGTTTTATTTGGTGGCTTCCTTAAAAATGCTTTCCAGATCAACGGGGATATCGGTATCTTCGACTTCGGGCTTGGTAATTTCAGAGAGGTCAAAGATGCGGCTCACTTCAGTTGCACGGAAGCTTTTAAATTCAGCTTGCTGGTCGAACGGGAAGGTATCGGCGGCTTCTTCAACCTTCACTGGCATCGAGAGTTTTCGTCCCAGCTGATCGTAAACGGTTAGCATTCTTTTGGGTGCGCTTGCATTAGCCATAAAAGAAGCAGCAAAAATCAAAGTGGCGGAGATTATAAGTTTAGTTTTCATTTTTTTAAATTTTTTATTGTTTGCTTTTTGTTTGTTTTCGTCATTGTATTATCCAACGGCGTGCCAAAGATTATAATTTGCTCTTTATTAGTGTTTTATAAAATTAAAAATAAAATTTAATCCAAAAGCGGACAAAAAAAATGTCCGCTTGCGAATAGGGTTGTTCGCAAGCGGACAGTATTTTTAAGGGAAAGGAGATTTATATCGGACCACAGTTAAGGTCTGTCCACTTTTTTATGAATTTCAGCAATTCAGCCCTGGAGGGTGACTTTCCGTTTCTCACATAAAACCCAGAAGTACACACGCCGAGTGCCAGGCATTGTCCGGGATTAAAACCGCCCAGCCAGGCATTACAAAAGCCGGCATTGAAGTTATCACCTGCACCTGTGGTAAGTTTGGGTTTTGGGGTATAGGGGCCTTCAATCCATATGCTTTCATCCTTCATGGCCACAGCCGCCCCGTTTACCGGATGGATCACAATACCTGCGACATCCATCTTGTTTCTGATCTGCACAGCCCGGGAGAGGATCTCTTCCTCTTTGATCCCCAATACAAGGCTGATAATGGTCGATTCGCTCAGGTTCATACTTAACACCGTTTCGCAGGGGAGGCCGGAAATAATTTTCAAAACATTCCGGATGTCCTCTGTTGTCCGTTTCTTGGGGTCAGCCAGATCGATAAACACCTTTGGTTTTACGGATTGCTTTTTCATCAGACTGCCAAAGGACTCCAGGATGGTATTCAGGTTGGAAAGCATGGTCCAGTTGGTAAAAGCCACCATCTGAACATCGCTGAGCAATTCTGCAATCTGTTTTTCAGGCATCTTATCCAGCAGGCTTTCATAGCTTACCTCCACCAGGTTATTCATTTTCCCCAGCATGATCTTCCCGTCAAAAAATTCGAGGGCATCGGTATAACCGGGGTCAGTAAGGGAGACCACCTGTCGGCAACGGTCAGCAAATTCTCGGAATACCGGGTGAATAAAATGTTTTCCAAGGGCACCGATATAGGTCACCTCCTGCCCTTGTGCGATCAGGGCATTGGCCATGATGGGGCCATTACCGCCCAGCTTGGTCTGGGTGGGCACCAATTCAATATTAGCACTTAAACCTGCAACGGAAGCTATCCTTTCAGAAAAGGCCTTGATATCCTTGATACGCTGATATTCTAAAGGATTCTTTCGCTTGTCTACAACATGAATGATCTCATCCACAAATCCGTCAAAACCCACCAGGATGTGATCCTTCTTTTCCCATTTTTCCAGGCGCTCATAAGTTTTTTGTACAATCTCAACTTGCTTCATATCCATTCCTTTTAACGGTTTCAGGGGAATCAATGTCATTTACCGGCGACCATAGAGCCGGGTAATCTTCAGCAATTCTTCGGCGTGTGAAGGTTTAAGCATATCCTTGCTATAGCGCCACCTCCAATAGCCTGAAGCTTTACCTGGGAAATTCATCCGGGCATCGGTATCCAACCTGAGCAAGTCCTGAAGGGGCGTGATGGCCATATTGGCCACAGTGCTCCAGGCCAGTTTGATAAACGACCAAGCAGGATCACGCTCATCCACGCCAAAATATTCCTTCATAAACAAGCGATCCGAATCCCGAACTGATTTAAACTGCCCAAGGGTGGTATCGTTATCATGGGTGCCAGTGTAAACCACGCAATTCTTATCATAGGTATGTGGCATAAAGTCGTTTTCTTCGCCTGAATCGAAGGCAAACTGAAGGATCTTCATGCCGGGCAACTCAAAGCTATCGCGCAGTTCCACCACATCGGGTGTGATAACCCCCAGGTCCTCAGCAATGATGGGGAGGTCGCCCAGGGCCTCGTAAAGCGCTTCGAGCAATTCCTGCCCGGGGGCATTGACCCATTCGCCCTTGATGGCGGTTTTCTCACCGAAAGGCACTTCCCAATAGGCAGCCAGTCCCCGAAAATGGTCGATGCGGATGATATCATAAAGCACCAGGTTGGCCTTTACCCGTTCAATCCACCAGGAAAAACCATCTTCCTGGAGCACCTCCCATTTGTAAATGGGATTACCCCATAGTTGCCCGGTGACGCTGAAGTAATCGGGGGGTACGCCCGCCACGGCAACAGGGTCCAGTTTCTCATCAAAATGAAAGATTTCGGAGTTGGACCATGCATCAGCGCTGTCAGCAGCCACGTACAATGGGATGTCGCCAATGATCTTGATGTCATTCAGGTTGGCATATGCTTTCAGTTCCTGCCATTGCCTGTAAAACACAAATTGCAGAAAACGGTAAAAACCTATGTCGTCCGACAGCTGTTCACGATAGCGATTCAGGGTTTCAGGATTGCGGGTCTTTACCTGCATATCCCATTCTGACCAGGCTTTACCCCCAAAGTGGTTTTTCAGGGCCATAAAGAAAGCGTAATCCTCAAGCCAAAATTCAGTTTTTCTGACAAAATTCTCAAACTGCATTTGCCTGACGATGTGGTTGTTTGCCTTAAAGCGCTCATAGGCTTTTCGCAGCAACGGAAATTTGTAAGTAAATACCTGGCCAAAATCCACGGCATTATCATGAAAGGAAAGATCGTGGGGGAGGTCATTTTCCTCCAGGAGTTCTTCTTTCAGCAATTTATCCAGATTGATCAGCAGGGGGTTTCCGGCAAAAGCTGAGAAGCACTGATAGGGCGAGTCACCGTAACCAGTGTGACCCAAAGGCAGGATCTGCCAAATCTTTTGCCCTGAGGCCACCAGGAAATCAACAAATTCAAAGGCTTCGCGGCCCATGGTGCCTATGCCGTAAGGACCCGGCAGGGAAGTGATATGCAATAAAACTCCGCTTGAACGTTCGTTTTTCATAATTCTGAATGAGTTAGCGTGGATTCTTGTTGTTTAATGATTTTTTCGTCTTCATCCTGCACAAACATCACAACAACGGCTGCAATAAAAAAGGATATGCCACCGAGAACCAGTGCCCAAATGGCATGACCTCCAGCAATCTTTGTAACAAAAAAACCCAGGATGGTTGCTGCAAGAATTTGAGGGATGACAATAAAGAAGTTAAAGATGCCCATATAGGTGCCCATTTTGTGCGCAGGAAGCGATCCGGTCAGGATGGCATAAGGCATGGAGAGGATACTCGACCAAGCCAAGCCTACACCAAGCATTGACAATATTAGCATATTGGGGTCTTTAACAAAATAAATTGAAATCAATCCAATACCACCAGCAACCAGTGCGATACTATGGGTGACCCTGCGGTTGGTCCATTTGGCCAGAACAGGAAGCAGGAAAGCCACCAGGGCCGCAAAACCGTTGTATACGGCAAACATGATTCCCACCCAGTCGGCGCCCTTGTTGTATAGCTCTGTGGTAGGGTCACTGGTACCATATACGTGAGAGGTAACGGCAGCCGTTGTATAGATCCAAAGCGAAAACAAGGCGAACCAGGAAAAGAACTGTACCACGGCAAGTTGTCCCATGGTTTTAGGCATTCTGAACAAGTCGTTGATTACTACCACAAATCCGTTGCCAGGCTTACCCGACCTTATCATGCGCCCGGTCACTAACTGAATCAAGCCAAAGAGCGTAATTCCAACGGTTAGGATGTATAGCTCGCCTTCCAGTTTAAAAAGATAAACCAACACAGAAAACAGCAAACCCAAGATAATCCAAAAGGGTGCACTTTTCAAAAATCGTTCAGCCGGAAGCAGCATATCACGTTCGTGCTGTTTTAACCGTTCCTCATCACTTTTGCCGGCTTCAAAACTGGCCAGTTGTTCGGGGCTGTACTCTTTAGTGGTAAGCACTGTCCACAAGACAGCAGTAAAAAAGGCAGCAGCACCAATGTAAAAGGAGTATTTCACCGACAGGGGGATCTGTCCTTCGGCTGCCACATTGGGCACATTGAGCCAGTTGGTGAGGATGTAGGGTAATGCGCTGGCCACCACGGCACCAATACCGATAAAGAAGCTCTGCATGGCAAAGCCTTTGGTGCGCTGTTCAGGAGGAAGCATATCGCCCACAAAGGCTCTAAAAGGCTCCATGGAGATGTTGATAGAGGCATCCATGATCCATAGCATTCCTGCTGCAACCCAAAGCATCGGGCTGTTGGGCATTATCAACAGTGCAATGGATGCCATGATAGCACCAAAAAGAAAATAAGGCCTGCGTCTGCCCAGGCGATTCCAGGTGTTGTCGCTCATATGACCGATGATGGGCTGAACGATTAACCCTGTTACCGGGGCTGCAATCCATAGGATAGGGATACTCCCAACGTCAGCCCCAAGGGTTTCAAAAATGCGGCTTACGTTGGCATTCTGAAGGGCAAAACCAAACTGGATGCCCAGAAATCCGAAACTCATGTTCCAGATTTGCCAAAAACTTAATCGAGGGTGCTTATTCATGCAATAAATGATTGAAAAGAACTCATATTATAATAATGCAAGGAGAAAACCCGAAACACCTAGGCAAAAGCCAATGGGCTAAAACAAAGGAGATGACAAAGTTCCAATGTGGGTTTGCCTTAAAAAAGGCTTAAAGATAAATGTTTTTTTCTTTTTTTCAGGGAACACCCTGTCTGTTTTTGGCTTTAAGCATCAACGAATTATATCGGGGCAATGACATGAAAGAACAGCCCAGCCTCACCCTTTCGGTTAATGGAAAATTCGGTGCGAAAAACCTTGTCGTAATAAGTGACAAAATCCAGGCCGATGCCTGTACCCCCAAGCCAGGTATTGGTCAAAGAATTGCCTTCAAAAAAGTGCTTATCTGAAACGTAGCCCAAATCGGCAAATAAATTAAGATAAAAGGCATAGTGAATCAATCCAAAGTGTTCCCATGGAATAAAACCAATGCGTCCCGTTCGTTGAGGTACCAGTGCAAATTTCAGGTTAGATTTTCCAACCAGGAAATGCTGTCCGTCAATCACATAATTCTCATATCCCCTGACGAGATCGCCCAAAAACCCTAGCCCTTGCTGATTGAAATACACATCCGTGATGCCTTGACTGACCTTTGCATTTGCACCCGCAGCAAAATACCAACGGGGCCCCAGTTCCCAAAACTTACGATAGGATGACTGAACGGTTGTCAGGTCCATCTCTTCTTCTTTTAGCAAGCCAAAGCCATTGCGCAAGACCTTGACATCAAAATAATGTCCATGAAGCGGGTAGGCCTTCAAATCTCTGAAGTCATTCTTAAACTCCCAGGAGAAACTGAAAAAATGAATATCAGGAGCCCCACCCGGGCTAAATCGGGGATTAAGCGTAAGCAGGGTGTCGGCAAAAGAAAAAGAATTATAACCCAGTCGGAAAGAATGGATGTTGCGAATGGCTGGTCTGTAATCGATCCCCGCCTGAAAATACCATTTTCTGAACACAAAATCGTCCGACAGTTTCACAAACTGCTGACGGTTTTCCCTGGTCATATAAGCCAGTTCACGGCTTTGCGAAATACCGCCTTCCATGGCCCAGCCCAAAGTTTTTGCGGCATTGAAATAAGGTTTGGTATAACCCAGGGTGTATAAATGACGGTAGCCGGTTTTCATTAACAATTTTATGCTTTCGCGCCTGCCCCGGAAATTCTCCCAAACAAGGTAGGACCCATAGTTCATCCGCGAGAGACCAGGGTCGTCAAGCCATTCATTGATGTTTCGGTCGCCCAGCTCCAGGATCGGAAAAGGCCAGAGATACCATCTTTCAACAAGAAGAATATTGACTTTTACCAATGGAAAGGCTGAAAGATCCAGATCCATCTCCACGAAATTGAAAAGGGCAGTATTCAGAATGTTTTCCCGGCTCTCTTCCATGGCCTGAACCAGGTTTAAAAGCGATAAGGTATCCCCTGCATTGAATACCATTTCACGGGTGATGATCCCAAAACGGGTAATTTTATTGCCTTCCATATCAATGTCTGTCACCACCACCCTGGGCGAAGAACCATCTTCGTAAACGGGTATGGAAGGCTCAGATCGAAGTCGCGCAAATACAGAGTCAACCCTCGATTGCCCCGAAAGCAAAGTCGAACCCAACTGCAAAAGAATAAAAAAAAGACAGAAACGAAACCTGGGAGAAATCCACATTGCGACCGGAAAACTTATATGTTCAGATAATTCATCAGCGACTCGAACCGGTCGTTTAATAATTCACCAAATTTACTTTCTTCTGAAAATGAAGCCAGAATACTATAATTGTATCGGTTAAAAGTCTGAAGGATGGATGAGAGGTCAATCCTGTTCACCTTTATTGTCACTTCCAGGCGGGTACTCTCAGGAAAGGAATTGACATAAGAGCTCAGGACTTTTGCGTCGTTGCTCTCAACAATACGTGCTATCTCTGAAAGCGAATAATCGTGGTCGTTCACCTCCAGAACAATGATACCCCCGGGTTGTTCCACCGAGGAAATATTGGCCATTTCCTCTACTACCCGGCTTAAAGTAATGCAGCCAAGGTAGTTTTCCTTGGGATCAAGCACCGGCACAAGGCTCAGTTTCTGGGTGGCAATTAAGCGGATAACATCATAAAAATGCTGATAATGAAGCACATAGGGGCGGGTCAGGGAAAGCTTGTGGTTGCCCAGGGGTTCATCCAGGGCGTTCAGGTTCAGGATATCCGCCTCTGATACCAGCCCCAGGAATTTTTCGTTGTTCACTATGGGCATATGCGAAATCCGCAACTCATCCATCCAGGCCAGCGCACTTGCCGCTTCGTCTGAGGTTTTAAGTGGAATTACCAGATCACTCAACAGGTCTTTTGCCAGCATCGTATTGTATTATTCGTTGTGAAGTTAAATAATATTTTCCTTTTATCCCTTCCGGCAGGAAAAATAACAAAATTCAAAAAAATCCCCACGGGATAAATGAATAACGGTTTTTTTTCAAGGTTTTATATTAATTTTGAATAGTTCAAAAAAGCCATGGTCTTTTTTGCTTTCGAATGGCGGGAATAGCTCAGTTGGTAGAGCATCAGCTTCCCAAGCTGAGGGTCGCGGGTTCGAGTCCCGTTTTCCGCTCCAGGTTTTCTTGCCATACAACATTCACAGCCGCAATGGCTCCGGGCAGCGAGGATAGCTACAACGGTGCCCTTGCGGTTTAAATTTTCAGCCATGACCCGTTTAAGTGTTAACATCAACAAAATTGCCACCCTGCGCAATGCCCGCGGTGGCAATGTCCCCGACCTGGTGAAAGCCGCCATCGACTGTGAACGTTACGGGGCCCAGGGCATTACCGTCCACCCCCGTCCCGACGAGCGTCACATCCGCTACCGCGATGTTTACGACCTGAAACCTGTTGTCAAAACGGAGTTTAACATTGAAGGTTATCCCTCTAAGAAATTCCTGCAACTCATCGCTGAGATCAGGCCGGCCCAGGCCACCCTGGTGCCCGATCCGCCCAATGCCCTGACCTCCAATGCAGGATGGAACACCATCAAGCACGCTGACTTCCTGAAAGATATCATCGCCGAGATCCAGGGCTACGGGGTGCGTACCTCCATTTTTATTGAAACCGATGAAGAAATGATCTTCCGGGCAGCTGATAGTGGCACCGACCGGGTGGAGTTGTACACAGAACCTTATGCCGCCAACTATCCCCTTAACCGCGAGGCCGCCATCGCGCCTTTCGTTAAGGCTGCCGAGGCCGCTAATAAAGCAGGCTTGGCCATTAATGCAGGCCACGATCTAAGCCTTGAAAACCTGAAATACTTTGCACAGCACATTCCCCATTTGCTTGAGGTTTCCATTGGACACGCGCTGATCTCCGATGCCTTATACTTTGGCCTGGAAAACACCATTCAGCTTTATCTCCGTCAACTTGAAGTTTAAGGGTCTTCCCGATTAACCGGGATTTGTGTTCTTTCATTCCAAACAGGCGGGCGGCGTTTCAACAATTCTTCAGGATGCTTGTTATGTTTTTTATTTAAAAGCACCCGCCCAATGACCACCCGACAGCGCGAACAGGCCGAAGTCCTTTATCTGATCCTTTCAGGGCTTTTCATTACTTCACTGGTCACCAGCAACCTGATCTTCCAGAAATTCTTTACCTGGAATCCCTTTGGCTTGTATGAGTTCCAATTAAGTGTTGGGATCATAGCCTATCCTGTCACCTTCCTGATCACCGATGTCATTTCGGAAGTCTTTGGCCAGCGCAGGGCGCACCGGGTGGTAGTGGCCGGTGTGTTTGCCAGCGCTTTTGCATTGCTAATCATTATCATCACCTCCCAGGCAAGGGCCACCGACTGGTCACCGCTCAGCAATGAGGAATATAACAAGGCCTTCAGCTATACCTATATTGCCGTGGGCGCCTCCCTGGCAGCTTATCTCCTGGCTCAATTCCTCGATGTGCAGATCTTCCATTTCTGGAAGCGGGTAACCAAAGGAAAACACCTTTGGCTGAGAAACAATTTCTCAACCTTTGCAAGCCAATTTGTGGATACCTTTATCATTATTTCATTGCTTTGTATCTTTGGAGTCATCGAATGGTCCCTTTTTGTCCCGTTAATCGTCAATGGGTTTCTGTTCAAAGTGATATTCGCCCTGCTCGACACGCCCTTTGCCTATGCCCTGGTTTACGGACTGCGCAGGCATTTCGGACTAAAAGGACACGGTGCTGAAATTCCCTTTTAAAATAGGATTTTGTGCGAAACTAAAAGGGGTTTTTTAAGGAGAAACAATATTCCTTTTCAGGAACGGTATGGCCTGTTTTGGGTATTCACAAGGCATTAATCAAGAATCTCTGTATGAATCTGCATTACAAAGAAATCGGTTCAGGAAAGCCCCTGGTCATTTTACACGGCCTGTTTGGCATGTCTGATAATTTTATTTCCATTGCCTCTGAGCTGGGGAAGGAATATCACGTGTTCATTGCTGACCAGCGAAATCATGGCCGTTCGGGGCACAGCCCGGTTTTCAGCTATGAAGCCATGAGTGACGACCTGCTTGAATTTCTCGATCAGCAAGAAATTGAAAAAGCACATCTGCTGGGTCATTCCATGGGCGGCAAAACCGTAATGCAATTTGCCTTTGACCACCCCGAACGAGTCGACCGCCTCATCGTAGCAGACATCAGTCCGGCAGCCCGCACCAGCAATGATCAGCACCAAAACCTGATCGACATCATGCTCAGCCTTGACCTCTCGGGATACGACAGCAGGGTGCAGGTAGCAAATGCCCTGGAAGATAAAGTGCCCTCGTATCGCCTCAGGCAATTTCTTCTTAAGAACCTCTACTGGAAAGATCGCTCGAGCCTGGGGTGGCGGTTAAATCTTGAGGTGATTCGCGATAACCTGGACGAGGTATTTCGTGAGATCAATCCTTCGGGTTCCTTTGAAAAACCCACCCTTTTCCTGCGAGGCGAAAAATCAGATTACATCCGCGAGCAGGATGTTGATCTTATCAGGAAAATGTTTCCCAATGCTGTTTTTGAGACCATTTCCGATGGGACACACTGGCTGCATGCCGACAACCCGGATGACTTCATGGAAGCCATCCGCCAATTCCTGAAGTCTTCATTCTGAATTAAAGGCTGAAGCCTTCACCCCGATAAAACTCAAGGATTTTCAGCATATAGATGTACTGGTATTTCGACTGAATGGCCTCAGCCCTTGCCTGTGCCAGGTTGGTGCGGGCTTCATTGTATTCAATGCTGCTTACCACTCCCAGGCTGAACCTTTGTTCCGAATACCGGAAAGCCTGCTCAAAAGCTTCGAGTGATTTCTCGTTTGCCAGGTAATTTTCGTATGCGGCCAAAGCATCAGCATGTGCCTTCTGAACCGTCTGATGAAGCCTGTACTTGGCCTGCTCAAGCTGCACGCGGGCGCCTTCCAATTGTATGCGGGCACGGCTCACCCGGTTGCGCGTCTGAAAATGATTCAGGATGGGGATGCTTAAACCCAGGCTGAACTGGGTGTTATAGTTGTCGCGCAACTGGTCGCGATAGGGTTTCTTTTCATAAACGGGTTGTTTAATCTCCTGGTAAACCGGTTCATTCGATTCCGTAAAGCCTATGGTTTGGTAGGTCCCGGTCTCAATCATATCCACCAGGCTGAGTGCAGCCCCTGAATAACCCGTTCCCAGGTTAGCGCT
Source organism: Bacteroides sp. (assembly GCA_036351255.1). Taxonomy (NCBI): domain Bacteria; kingdom Pseudomonadati; phylum Bacteroidota; class Bacteroidia; order Bacteroidales; family Bacteroidaceae; genus Bacteroides; species Bacteroides sp. The sequence continues at coordinate 7,201 of JAZBOS010000094.1, read as the reverse complement.
CATGATCAGCCTCGGGCTATACCCTCCGCGGGCAATGGCCAGGTTGTTGCCAGCCATCTCAATACGCTCGGCTGCTGCCTGTACCGAAGGTTCATGCCCCAGTGCCTTGTTATAAACCTGTGAGGGATCGAAAAGCATATGTGCATGATCCACATCAAGGGCGAGCCGTTCCACCACAAACCCCTCCCCAGGGTCCAGTTGCAATAGGTGGATCATCTCCAGTTCCGAAAGCTTCAGGTTATTCTTTGCCTGCTGAAGCCCCATCCGTTCTCTTGCCAATTGAGCCTCCATCTCCAGAAGGGCACCCTGGGCAAGCTTGCCCCCTTCAAACAGGACCTGCGTGCGTTCAAGCTGCTGGGTCACCACCTCCAGCTGGGCCTGGGCTACTTCAAGCATATCGTGATGATAAAGAATCTGAAGATAAGCCCCCGCAATGGCAAGCACCAGGTCGTTTTTCATTTTTTCAGTATCATACCGAAGGGCACTGCGACTGGCATTGTAGTAACGAATCTGGTTGATATTCTGAAATCCTGAAAAGAGAATAACATCGCTGCCTGCATAGAGGTTATGTAAAAACACCCTTTCTGTGACAAACTCATTGGTAAAGCGGTCAACCGTCCGGCCATAATTATACCCCTGCTGTGAATAGGCGCCAAGGGTGGGGAGCAGGTTCCCAAAGCCCTGTTTCACATCCACTTCTGCTTCCCGTTCGGCAAGCATCTGCAGTTGAATATCCAGGTTATGCTTCAGGGCATAGTCCAGGCAGCGGTCAAGAGTCCAGACCGCTTGTCCCCGGGCGGATGAAGCCAACCCGCAAATAATTCCCAGAAAGGCAAGAAAAAGAAAAGCTTTGCGCATAGCCAGTTTGTTTTCCGGTTTTCTGGAAGAAAGGTAAAGGCCGGCGAACCAACCCTTACCTTTGAACCAATTAACCTGTTAACCAATAAACTTACGGCAAAGGTATATCCATAAATATGCCATTAATCATAAATGGCTGTAAGGGTGAATGTTATTCCCCTTTCGGGGAAAAGGGAAGGCCGAAAAAGGTGTTCAGAATAAAACACCCGGCGTTCGCTGGCGGACAGTTTTGGGTTTCTATTACGCAGACAGGCAATCACCTGGAATGTCCATTCATTCCCACTTCCTTTTTCAAAATAATTACGCAAAAGTATCTCCTATCTTTCGTCAGCAAACCCTTTTAGCTGTATGAGATATCTGAAACCCTTGCAGGGCAGGTCCTGGGTCGTAGTTCAGACGTAGTTTAAACGTAGTTCAGACGTATCATAAACGTTTTTGCACGTTTAAACTACGTGTTAACTACGTGTTAATTTCTTTTGATCTCGGACTCGGAAATAAGCCTGGAGTGAGTCTGTTCACTTTAATGCAGGTGACTTCAGCATGTAAAAAGGGAAACGCCCAGGGGTGGGGAACCGAAGTTGTGTGGTATGGACAAAAAAAAGCCGCTCCTGAGGAAGCGGCCTGGTGGGCGATGACGGATTCGAACCGCCGACCCTCTGCTTGTAAGGCAGATGCTCTAAACCAGCTGAGCTAATCGCCCTGAATTAGAGATTGCAAAAGTAAGTAAATTTTTATTCGCCTGACAGTTTTTTTAAAAAAACTTTGCAAATTCCTGTTTCTCAAGAAATAACGCCACTACCTTTATTATTGCATGAGATGCTTTTCAATAAAACCGGTTTTTTCTTATCTTAGCGCCTAAATTATCCCAACCATGACGAAACTTGATTCCAAGATCCTCATTATCGACGACGACGAGGATGTGTTGCTGGCAGCCAAACTTTTCCTGAAGCAACATATCAAAACAGTGCATACGGATAAAGATCCCAATAACATTCCACTCTTGTTGAAAAACGAGACCTACGATCTTATCCTGCTCGATATGAACTTTTCGCGCGATGCCACCAGCGGAAAGGAAGGGTTCTACTGGCTCAACAAGATCCTGGAAACCGATCCCGCCATAGCAGTCATCCTGATCACCGCTTATGGAGACATTGAGCTTGCAGTGCAGGGCATCAAGGAAGGGGCTACCAATTTCCTCCTGAAGCCCTGGGACAATAAAAAGCTGCTGGCCACCGTGAACACCACCCTCGAAGTCCATCGTTCAAAAAAAGAACTGCAGGACCTGCGTTCCAAGCAGAAGTTCCTACTGGAACAGGGTGACCAACCTTACAGCCATATCGTTGGACGGTCAAAAGGGATGATGTCGGTGCTGGCCACGGTGCAAAAGGTGGCCGTTACGGATGCCAACATCCTGATCCTGGGCGAGAACGGGACGGGTAAAGAAGTCATCGCCCGCGCCGTTCACCGCGCCTCGGCCCGCAAGGACGAGGTCTTCATCAGCGTCGACCTCGGTGCCATCAGTGAAAGCCTCTTCGAAAGCGAACTCTTCGGATACAAGAAAGGCGCCTTTACGGATGCCAAAGACGATCGTGCCGGTCGCTTTGAGGCAGCTAACAAGGGAACCATCTTCCTTGATGAGATCGGCAACCTGACTTACCCCCTGCAGTCGAAACTGCTCAGCGTGCTGCAGAACCGAAAAGTGGTTCGCCTGGGCTCTGTGAAAGAGATTCCCATTGACGTGCGCCTGGTGTGTGCCACCAATATGCCACTCTATCAAATGGTTGAAGAAGGCAAGTTTCGCCAGGACCTGCTCTACCGCATCAACACCGTCGAGATTCACCTGCCACCCCTGCGCGAACGGGTGGAAGACATCCCCCTGCTGGTAGACCACTTCCTGGAGATCTATTGCAAGAAATACAAAATGCCGGCCAAACGCCTCCACGCCTCTACCCTGAAGCGCCTGGAGAAACACAACTGGCCTGGAAACATCCGCGAGCTCCAGCACGCCGTTGAAAGAGCTGTGATCATGAGTGAATCCAATGTGCTGCAGCCCAACGACTTCTTCCTCTCCACACAAGATCGCTCAGACCAGGAGAACACCGTGGTTGACACCAACCTCGAAGCAACAGAAAAAATGCTGATCCGTAAGGTCATCGACAAGCATGGCGGCAACATCAGCAAAGCTGCCAAAGAACTGGGCATCACCAGGGCTTCCCTTTACCGACGCATCGAAAAGTATGAAATTTAAAAACTTCCGGCTCAATGTGGTGGTCAGGGTACTGCTCATTGTGGCCTCAGTCATATTGCTGGTTCATATTTTCAGGAAGCCTGAGCTGATCATCAGCACCAGCATCCTGGTCCTCATCATCCTTGGGCAAATCATCGACCTGGTGAAATATGTGGAGCGCACCAACAAAAAACTCACCGTTTTCCTTGAGTCCATCCGCCACAGCGACTTTGTATCCTCCTTTTCCGACCAGGGGCTTGGAAGCAGCTTCGATGACCTGAACAAGGCTTTCAACGAGGTCATCGAGGAATTCCGAAAGACACGCGCCGCCAAGGAGGAGCACTTCAATTACCTTCAAACCGTGGTGCAGCATGTCAGTATTGGCATCCTCGTTTTCCGCAGGGATGGCAAGGTCGATATGGTCAATAACGCCCTGAAGCGGATGTTCCGGATCAACAACCTGCGCTACATCGATGAAATAGAGAAGATCGACAAGGGTCTGGCCGAATTGCTTAAAACCATCAAGGCGGGCGACAGCGAACTGCTCAAAGTCTTCTACGAGAACGAGCTGATGCAACTGTCCATACGAGCCACCGAGTTCAGGATGCGCGGGGATGACTTCGTGCTGGTGTCGATGCAAAACATTCACAATGAATTGGAAGCCAAGGAAATGGATTCCTGGCAAAAGCTCATCCGGGTGCTTACCCACGAGATCATGAACTCCATTACCCCTATTGTCTCTCTTTCGGGAACCGTCAAGGATCTGCTTATCGACCAGGAGACCCTGAGCCTGCGCCATGAGATCGATGAAGAGGATGTGGAAAGCGCACAGAGTGCCCTCGAAACCATTGAAAAACGCAGCCAGGGCTTGCTTAACTTTGTGCAGGTGTACCGCAACCTCACCCGCATTCCCAAGCCCAACTTCCGTTATTTCGAGATCCGCGAACTCTTCGACCGGGTGGAAAACCTGCTGCAACCCAAGATTAAGGAGCTCGACATCCGATACGAAATGAAGGTAATCCCAAAGGGATTGATGCTTACGGCCGACCCCGACCTCATCGAGCAGGTATTGATCAACCTGCTGATCAATTCCATCCACGCTGTTAAGGATTTGCCAAATCCCCGCATTTCAATGATTGCCAGTACCTCAAGCCTTAACCGGGTTTTGGTTTCAGTAACCGACAACGGTTATGGCATCAAACCCGATACCCTCGAAAAGATCTTTGTCCCCTTCTTCACCTCCAAAAAAGAAGGGAGTGGCATTGGTTTAAGCCTTTCGCGCGAGATCATGCGCCTGCACAAAGGCAACATTACCGTAAAATCAAAACCAGAAGTGGAAACCGCCTTTACGCTGCATTTTTAGGGTTTAAGGTTCATGGTTTAAGGTTCATGGTTTAAGGTTTAAGGTTTAAGGTTTAAGAGCTTGTCCGCTAGCCAGCGGATTCAAGGTTCCAGGTGTCAGGTTTCAGGTGTTAGGTGCTCCTTGCCTCATGCCCTTTGCTCCATGCCCCATGCTCCATGCCCCATGCTCCATGCCCCATGCTCCATGCCCCATGCCCCATGCCCCATGCCCCATGCCCTTTGCTCCATGCCCCATACACCATGCCCCACGCCATCATCCGTAACAATCCGCGGAATCCACTCATCAGCACATTAGCACATTAGCACATTAAAAAAAAGCCCCGCCAAAATTCAGGCAGGGCTTTTTTCACTATGAAGAAAAGGAGGGGGGGGATAGTCTCTTACATCACCACACGTGAAGCGGTGCGTTCCTTGTTGTTGGTCACCCTGATCACCACGGCGCCATCGGGGGCGGGCATGGTAACGGTTTGTTCAACCTGGTCGACCAGGATGCGCCTTCCGTGAAGGGTATAGGCCTCCACGATGTACTGGCCAATGACCGGAAAACGGATGGTCCAGGTACCGGGATCTTTCAAAACTTTAAAATTCAAATCCTTTGCAGTCCAGGATGCTTCCTCAACTTCTGAGAAACTGAACTTGCCATTGATATCGGTCAGCCTTAAGCGATACCAGGAAGTTCCTTCAAAAGGATATTCATCAGTGAATTCATAGGCTGTTCTTTCACCGGCAGCCTCCAGGATGTTGCCCACCGGCAGCCATTTTGCATTGTCTGTGCTCCGTTGTATGGTAAAGAATGCGCTATTGTCTTCCTTTGCTGTTGTCCAGAAAAGTTCTATGTTATCTGTTGTCGCGGCATGCTCCAGTCCAGGCTCGGCCAGGGCAATTACGGGAAAGGGATTCTCCATCCCCAGGCAGGGAATCACAATGTTTTCAGGCACCCAGGGTGCAGTGCCATCCTCATCGTTTGAGCGGATGCTGCCGCTGCCGCCTATACAGCCGGTGGCGTTGCTTCCGCTGGTGGAAACCACCACACTGTCGGCAAAAAGCTCGCCGTTTACAATGATCTGGGTATTGTTTCTATAGGTTATGTCGCCCTTCACGGTAAAAACGCCCCCATCAGCCACGTCAACCAGCAGGTTGTTATTGGCGGTCAGGTTGTTTATGGAAAGCGAACCGGCAATGTACAATTCAAGGTTTGCCAGGCTGGTAATGTCGCCATCCAGCAAAACAAAACTTCCCTCGGGAATGGTAATTGTGCGAAGGTTCTGAGGGGCACCGGGGCCAAGGTTGGGCACCTGTGCATCGACCCATGTATCGGGGTCATTCCAGTTGAGGTCTGTGCCCTCAACCGAAGTAAACTGTGCACTGAGGCTGTAAGTGAAAAATGACAGCAAAAGCGCAAGAGTAAAATTTTTCATGACGTGGTGTTTTTATTTCAAATGTGTGATTGCTTTCTTTACAATACTTTTTCAATGATAAAATTACAACACCCAGGGTCCCTGTTTATCAGTGATGTTACGCTTCCAAACAGGTGTTTTCTACGGGGGGAAAGCAACGGGTTCAAGGTTTGGGGTTTAAGGTTTAAGGTTTAAAGTTTCAGGTTTAAAGTTTAAGGCATAGGTTGCTGGTTGTCAAGTTTTAAGGTTTCAGGTTAGCCCCATGCTCCATGCCCCGTGCCCCACGCCAATTAATCTGCTCATTATCAACTCATCACTCACTTCTTCCCTCTCACCTCTCTTCCTCCCACCCCGGTCGTATCCAGAAGGTCATGGCACGAGCTTCATACGAGCGTGGTACGAGCCTGGTTAAATGAATAATGAAAAAGTAAAAATGAAAAATTAAAATCTTTCGTTAAAATCGTCGCATCCGCGGCATCATTGTGCTATTTAAATGTGGAACAGGGGATTGGTGGATTGGTATTGGCGTTCATTGGTTTTTCATTCAGGAGAATTTGCGGAGTAGGGCAAGGAACCTTTCGGGAAGGAAGCGGGGGATTCAGCCTGGCCTCCTTTCCCGTGGGGGAGAAAGGATAAAAAGGATAAAAAGGACAAAAAAGATAAGGTTCTCAAAATGGAGGATTTCCCTTTTTCCCTTCAAAAAGGGATGGAGGTGGAGCGGGAAAAATGAGGGAATCTTGGAATTTTGGACGGTTTTTTAATCAGGTACCAGAATGCTACTTAGCAAATTAAAGCAAAATAAAGCACATAAAACGAAAACTTGGATTTGTTGATAATGTGGTTTTAGCTTTGTATCGTCATTGAAAAATGAAAGGGAAAAACCCGCCTTCCGGGGCAAATACCCCGAAGCGTACATAAACCAAAAACAAGCATTATGAAAACAGAACCTTTTGACTTTCTGCGGTGGTCAGACCTGGCTACTGCCATTCATCAACCCGGGGCTGATCACCCCGACCCGGAAACCCCGCCTGCGAATCAATGGGAGGAGGTAAAGGATTCAGAGCCCCCGATGCCCACCTTTCCCTTTGGGAGAAAGGATAAAAAAGATAAAAAGGACAAAAAAGATAAGGTCCCCCAAATGGAGGATTTCCCTGCCTTGCTTCAAAGAGTGATGGAGGTGGGAGAGCGCGATGAGGAGCGTGACCTCTTGCTGCTGGGATCCATAACCGCCCTGAGCGCCTGCCTGGGCAGGGTGCACGGTATTTATGATGGCCGCAGGGTGTATCCCAACCTGTTCCTGTTCGTCACCGCCAGGGCAGCGGCAGGCAAGGGGCGGCTGGTGCTCTGCAAGAAGCTT
>JAZBOS010000093.1 GCA_036351255.1 Bacteroides sp. | reverse complement strand
TTTTTTTATAGTTCGCTTCCAACCTTGGAAATTACAACATTTTCTGAAAAAATACAATCTTCTGCCTTGAAATACAGGAACGACCCGCTAGGGGCTGGCCTCTTTCAGGGTCCTTATGCAGACCTGCCATGGTCATAGTTTATACGGTTTAAACCGTATAAACTACGACCATGGTATGACCCGGGTACGACCCTGGAAAGACCTGAATGATTTTCAAACTTAGAAAATTCAGGAGACTGAACCGGGTTTTTAAAAGGACTGGAAGTTTATTGCTAAGCAGTCCTTAGCTTTTAGAGAAAGGAATGGGATGTGCTGGTTTATTTTGAACTTATCCCGCGGCTTGCAGGGCCTTGTATTTTGGGAGCATTTCGTCTTTTACCCATTTGAAGCGGGGCTCGAAGCGCAGGGCTTTCTCGAGGGTGCGGATGGCGTGGGGCAGGTCACCCGTCTTTTCGTAAGCGCCGGCCAGCGACACCAGGGTGCTGAGGTAAAGCCAGCGGTGGGCGGGGTGCATGTTGGCTTCCATCAGCTGGATTGCTTTTTCGTAATGGCTGATGGCATCGGTTTTCGAGCCGAAGGGGGCAGGGGCAAAAAAGCTGATGTTGCCTTTTTCGACCCAGGCGCGGGCATAGCGGTCGTCAGTTTCTATGGCATTGTCGGCGGCGCGCATGCTGCGCGGACCCTGGGTTACGGCACGAATGGGACGTAAGCCTATCCTGAACCCTATGAAGGCCGATTCAAAAGCATAGGCCTCGGCCCGGTAGCCTGGAATCTTCGAAAGGGCCTCACTATTCTTCTCGGCCTTGTCGAGCAGGACCTCTGCCTTGCCGTTTTCCTTTTCGCCCAGGTAATAGCCAATCAGGCCATACTGGGCCAGCGTCAGCTCGTAAAGCAGGTCGCCGGAAGGCTGACGGGCATAGGCCGTTTCCATCAACCGGACCGTCCGTGCCCATTGCGGCATATTGTTCAGCACATAGGCTTCGTAGATCTGCTTGCGCCAGGTATCCAGCTCCGCGATTCCCTGCGCCGCAGCAAAAAAGGAAACCGTTGCCAGCATGATATATAAAAATGTTTTTTTTAGCATGGTCATATACTTAAAATCCCTGCGATTGAACATATCCTCATTCTACCTATGGGCAGGACAAAATGTCCAATATTTCTTTATTCCTTCTTAAATCAAAAATCGTTAATCGTTAATCGTAAATCAAATGGTCTGGGGAATCAGGTAAAAGTTCTTTTGAACCCCATCAATCTAATGGTCGGCCCCGCTAAACAGCGGGGCGATGCACTGGCTGGCCGTTTTGCTTTCCCCAGGTGCTTCGCGACCCGGGGCTATTTTTAGCTGGCCCGCGTTGCGGGCAATTTTGCCAGGTTGGAAAGAAATCTTCTTTTCGAAAATCAAAAATCTCTGCCTGCATGGTGGCTTGTTCATTATTCAAAAAAAAACCTTTCTAAGGTTCTCTCCTTCTTAAATCAAAAATCGTTAATCGTTAATCGTAAATCAAATAAATCTTCCTCATACCTTCCTGCCCTTCCAGCTGCTCTTCCCCCTGATCCTTACGCGAATGGCTTCAATGATAACCACAAAGAAGGCCAATTGCTGAAAAGGCAGCAGCACGATGGTCTGCACGACATTCTGCCGGCTGGCAAACGCGGCCATTGCCCGGAGCAGGATGGCCCCCGCAAGCCATGCGAGTGCAAATTCAGTGCCAAGGGCAAGATAAACCGGAACAAAACCAAAAGTGGTGAGCAGGGCCATAAAAACCGTCAGCAGGATGCTGTTGCCAAAGAACTCAAAGACGTTCTTCGAAAAGCCCTGCAGGGCTTCGCGGAAGCTGGTGTACATCCTGCATTTCACCTGCCCGTTGCTCAGGATGGTATGCCCCCGCAACCCAAGCTTCTTGAGCTTACGGAAAATGATGATATCCTCCACTTTCTGGCTTCTAACCATTTGGTGAAAGTGATGTTTTCTATAGGTTTTGGCATGGAAGAGCATAAATTGCCCGTTGGCCGCCGAGAAGCTTGTCCAGGATGAGATGCGGGTGAAGATGAGGGGCAACAGGCTGACCAGGATCCAATTCATCAAGGGCACGGTGAGGCGTTCGCCCAGGGTGTGCATCATCTGCTGGGGGAAGATCGACAGCAGGCTAAGTTTGTGTTTCTGGAGGTGAGCCAGGGCCTGACTGATGAGTTTTGACTCTGCCGTAACATCGGCATCGATAAACAATAGGTAGTCGCCTTTGGCTTCCCGCGCCAGCTGGTGGCAGGCGTGGTTTTTTCCCAGCCAGCCCTGGGGCAAGCCCTTGCCTGGCAACAAGCGGATCCGGGAGTCTTTTTTTGCGCATTCCTCCACCAGCCTTGCGGTCTGGTCGGTGGAGAGGTCGTCATAAATCAGGATTTCCAGCTGTGGGTAGTCCTGCCTGCCCAGGCTTTCCAAAAGTTTGCCGATATTCCTTTCTTCGTTTCGGGCGGGGATCAGCACCGACACCAGGGCATTGTCTTCAGGCTGGTCCGGATGCAGCCATTGGCGGGTGAGCAGGTTGGTGAGGGCCACAAGCAGGCGCAGCACCAGGAATCCCAAAGTAAAATAGGCGAGCCAGATCATGCTTTCAGGTTTTGCTGTTCGATGCAATGTTTCAGAAAGGTGTTGTAGTCGTTCTCAATGATTTGAGGATTAAGGTCTTCGGGCAGGGTGTAGTCCTCAAGGTAAAGGTTCAGCTCGGGCCGGGGATGATCGAAATAATCGGTGAGATAGGCCATAAACACCATTTGGAAGGGTCCCTTGACATTTTTTGGGATGCGCAGCCAGCCGTGCTCAAAGCTGAGCGGGTGCTGGTGGTGCGACTGGAAGCGGCCCTGGGGAAACAACAGGACCATATTTTCAGGTTCACCGAGCAGGGAAGAGGCGTAATTCAATGATTCGATGGCGCTGCGGCTGCCCTTTTTAATGGAGAAGGCACCCATGCGGGCCAGGAAAAGCCTTTGGCTGAGCTGTTCCTCAAGGATCATCACGTGGAGTTTTCGCTTGAATACTTTTTTGCGGACGTATAAAGGGAAAAACCCATCCCACCAACTGAAGTGGTTGCCGATGACCAGCAGGGATTTGCCGGGGGCATCGATGCTTCCGTGCACGCTGACCTTACGGAACTGCAGGCGAAGGAACAGCCTGATGAAGGTGCCGAAGAAGGCCAGGTAAAAGGGATGGTGGGATGCCTTGATCATTGGAGGCGGAAATAAACGTGAAGCAAAAGGAAAAAGACGAACTGCACCAGGTACATATGCCTGGCTATGGGGTTGTTGGTGCGTATCCTGGCCAGGTGCATGATGGTCAGAAACACCAGCGAGATGACGAACCAGGCCAGATAATTCTGTAAGGGGATGTCGCCCCCGCCCCAGGTCCACATATTCAATGCCACGGCCACAGGCTCGAGGATGATGTCGTAGGCTACCATGAGGGAAGCGCCTGCAACGATTTTTACCAAAGGGTGGAGCATTTGTTTTTCAAAGATCCCGTAAACGGCATAAATGAGCAATAGCCAGTTGATGCCAATGATGAGCGGGGTTCCAAAGACCTTGAATCCCAGCACATCGTGATACTGGTATTCGCCAAAGACCAGTCCTGTAGCAACCCCAGCCATTTCCACCAGGTATCCCAGGATGGCGATCAGGGCAAACACCCATATATGGCGGGGCTGCCATTTTTCGTGAAAAGCCAGCAAAACGGCGAGGCTGCCCAGCAGCGTCAGGGGGATAAGCCGGGTAAACAGTCCGGCCGTCACCGGCCAAATCAGGCCAATAACTCCCACGGAAAAATAAAGGATGAGGAGGGCTTTGGTTTGGGTGACCCGGTTCTTTAAAATGTTGAACTTCATAGGTTTTCTTTAAGATTGGGAATTTCTTTGTCGATGATTTTTGCCGAAGCCAGGCTCAGGGGGATGCCTCCACCGGGATGCACACTGCCACCGGCAAAATAAAGGTTTTTTATCTTGTTGCGGAAGTTGGGATGGCGGTTGAAGGCCGACAGCATATTGTTGGAACTTAAGCCATAGAGCGAGCCGCGGAAGGAAGCTGTTTCTTTCTCGATGCTGCGGGGGTCGGCCATCGCTTCTGCAACGATGTATGATTCAAGGTCGATATTAAGGGTGCGTTTGATCTTTTCGAGGATGTTGCGCCGGGTCTCCTTCAGCATTTGATCCCAGTTCTGCCCGGTGTTCTCAGGGGCGTTGATCATCACATACCAGTTCTCGGAACCCCCGGGGGCATCGCCTTTGACCATTTTTGAGCTGATGAAAAGATAGACCGTAGGGTCGGGGCTGATGGTTTTGGTGTTAAACAAATGGTTAAACTCTCCGGGATAGTCTTCCGAGAACAGGATATTATGGAGTTTAAGATCTGGGAATGTGTGGTTTACTCCCCAATAAAATATCACGGCTGAAGATGACCTTTCCAGGGTCAGTTGCTTTGGTGGTATGGGAATCTGGGGCAACAGGCGGCGGTAAAAATTCACCACATCCACATCGCTCACCACGATGTCAAAGGAGAAATCCTGATCGTTCACGCGGATCCCGGTGACTTTCCCGTCCCGGGTATTCACTTTTTGCACCGGGGCATTGAAATGAAAGGTAATGCCCTGGCGCAGGGCCAGTGCGGTCAGGCTTTCGACAATAGAATACATTCCCTTTTCGGGGAAGAAGGTGCCCATGTTGTGCTCCAGGTGAGCGATCATGCGCAGGGTGGCCGGGGTCTTGTAGGGGCTCGAGCCATTGTAGGTGGCATAGCGGTCGAAGAGCTGCACTACCTTAGGATGGCTCAGCCATTTCCGGTTCCGCTTGTGCATGGTGCGGAAAGGGTCAAGCTTAAGGGAGTGGATGATGGTCTTCAGGAATTGAAGCCTTAAAAAATTGGAAGCTTTGTGCAGGGAATAAAACAGGAAAGATTCACCGGCCAGGTCATAAAGGGCTTCGCTTTCCTGCAGGTATGCCGTGATCTTCCGGCGGTTCAGGCCAGTGACCTGTTCAATTTCGGCGGCAAAGGCCTCAGGCTTCTGCCAGGCGTTCACCACGGTGCCATCTTCCCAGAAGTATTTGCAGGAAGTTTCAACAGGATGGTAACGGAAATGCTCCTCCGGGTTTTCGCCACAGAGAAGGAACAGTTCGGTGGTGAGGTCCGGAAAGGTGAACAGGGAAGGACCGGTATCGAAGCGAAAGCCTTCCATACGCAGCTCGTTGATCTTGCCACCCGCTTGGGCAGCCTGCTCAAAGACTTCTACCTGGAATCCTTTAGCTGCAAAACGGATGGCTGAAGCCAGGCCTCCTATTCCGGATCCAATTACAGCAACCTTTTGTTTCTCAGACACGCTTACAATTTTATTTTGATAAATTTAATGCTATTATGCAAACATTCATCCAGACATTTTGTTTTAAGTCGTAAAAAATGGATAATTTAGGAGTGGGTTAAGCGCAATAATAATCAGGAGAATAACATCAAAAAAACGAAAGTGAAAAAAGTATTGATCGTTGGCAGTGGCCTGGGCGCGCTCACCACCGCCCTCCGGCTTCACCGGCGCGGATACCGGGTGGAAATGGTTGAGAAATACCATCAAGCCGGGGGACGCCTTAACCAACTCAAAAAGGACGGATTTACCTGGGACCTTGGGCCAACGTTCTTTAGTATGACCTATGAGTTTCAGGAGTTTTTCGAAGACGCCCAGCTTAAAGAGATGCCCTTCACCTTCAGGGAGCTCGACACCCTTTATGCAGTGAGCTTCAGGGGATCCGACAAGCGATATTTAATCTATAAGGACCTGGACAAGCTGGCTGCGGAGTTTGAGGCCGTCGAGCCGAACTTCAAGGAAAAGATGACAAGGTTCCTGGATTCAGCCGGCAGTTTCTTTCACGATGTTGAGCATCTGGTGCTGAAAAAGAATTACGATTCGATATGGCATTACCTGCTCACCCTGATGCGGGTACCTCCTAAATATACCCCCCGCCTGTTTCGCTCGGTATGGCAAGAAATGGAGCGCCACTTTGAGTCGCGTGAAGTGAAGGAAATTTTCTCGCTAGTGGCCTTCTTCCTGGGCGCAACGCCTTTCGACACCCCTTCGATTTATACCCTTTTGTCCTACACTGAACTAGTGCACGACGGCTATCACAATGTTTACGGCGGGATGTACAAAATCGTGGAAGGCCTTAAAAAAGAAATAGACAAGGCCGGTATCCCCATTCATTTTAATACCGAGATCGTTGCGTATCAGGAAGACGGGAAGAAGCAGATTAAGGCTTTTGTGGACCAGAACGGCAAAGCCTGGGAAGCTGACCTCTTCGTAGTCAATGCGGATGCGGCCTTTTTCAGGCACAAAATATTCAAGCGGGAAAAGTTCACGGAGGAGAAAATGGACAAGATGAAGTGGACTTTGGCCCCCCTGACACTCTACATCGGTTTGGATACCAAACTTGAAAACGTTCCCCTCCATAATTATTTTCTCGGGAATAACTTTGAGGAATATGCCGGTAAGATCTTTAAGAACTCGATCAAACTTGACCAGCCCTATTACTACGTAAACGTGGTAAGTAAGAGTGACCCTGAAGCAGCGCCTGCGGGTTCTGAAAGCCTTTTTATCCTCTGCCCGGTGCCCGACCGCCGCTTTAAGCCCAATTGGGACGATAAAGATCAGGTGGCAGCCAATATCGTTGACGACCTGAGCCAGCGCATCGGCTTCGATCTGAAGAAACACATTGTGTCGCAAACTGTGCTCTCACCCATCGATTGGGAAAAAAGCTTTAACCTCTATAAGGGGAGCGGGCTTGGTCTGGGTCACGACCTGAACCAGATCGGGGGATTCCGCCCGAAGAACTTTGATGAGGTGTACGGCAACGTCTTCTATGTCGGCGCATCCACGGTACCCGGCACCGGCCTGCCCATGGCGGTGATCAGCTCTAAACTTGTCGTTGAACGTATTACCAAAGCCTATGGATCTTTACACGAGTAATGCACTGGACATTAGCGAAGTAACTACAAAGAATTACAGCACCTCCTTCTCAATGGGGGTATGGCTGCTGCGCCCGAAATACCGTCCGGCCATTTACGGCATTTATGGCTTTGTGCGCTTTGCCGACGAGATCGTGGATACCTTTCACGATCAGGACAAGCGTGCCCTGCTGGAGACTTTCCGTAAGGATACTTTCGAAGCCATTGAAAAACGGATGAGTCCAAACCCCATCCTGCATAGCTTCCAGTGGGTGGTGAACCGATACAAAATTGATCACGCCCTGATTGAGGCCTTCCTCAAAAGCATGGACATGGACCTGTACATGAAGACCTTCAACAAAGCAGAGTATCAGGAATATATTTATGGTTCTGCAGAAGTGGTGGGCCTGATGTGCCTGCGGGTTTTCTATGGGGGGGATGATGAGGGTTATGAGCGCCTGGTGCTGCCTGCCCGCAAACTGGGGGAGGCCTTTCAGAAGGTAAACTTCCTGCGCGACCTGAAAGCCGATTTCGATGAGCGGGGCAGGGTGTATTTTCCCAATGTGGCCTATGAGAGCTTTTCCGATAAGGAGAAGAAAGAAATCGAAGCGGATCTGCGTGCTGACTTTGCGGAATCACTGCCGGGCATCCGTAACTTGAAGCGCGATGTAAGATTGGGTGTTTACCTGGCCTACCGTTACTACCACGAGCTGCTGCGAAAAATTGAGCCAGCCTCTCCGCAGGAACTGACTTCCCGCCGCTTCAGCGTAAGCACGGGAAAAAAGCTTCGGTTGCTGGCCGTTTGCTGGTTCAGGCACACCTTTAATTGGGTTTAAGAATCTTTCCCTACCTTTGCCCCATAAGAATAAACCTAATGGGGCTAAGTGTTTTTTCGGATGATCATTTTATGGGTGAGGCCCTCAAGGAGGCCCAAAAAGCTTTTGATGCCGATGAGGTGCCTGTTGGGGCCGTCATTGTTTGTCAGGGGCGCATCATAGCCCGCGCGCACAACCTCACAGAACGCCTGACCGATGTTACGGCCCATGCCGAGATGCAGGCCATTACGGCTGCGGCGAACTTCCTGGGCGGGAAATACCTGACTGACTGCACGCTTTTTGTGACCGTTGAGCCCTGCCTGATGTGTGCCGGGGCCCTCAACTGGGCGCAGATCGCTAAAGTGGTCTATGGCGCTGATGATGAGAAGAAAGGATTTTCCACCTATCATTCCAACCCCTTCCACCCGAAAACGGAGGTGGTAAAAGGCATCAGGGCCGCAGAATGTGGAGCCCTGATGAAAGATTTCTTCCGGAAAAAGCGTGGCTGAACAGTCGGCTTCCCTTATTGAATGTATTTTTCCTTAATGGTCTCGTAGTCGGGGATGTTGCGGTGGGCCCACTTGGCCAGCACTACGCCATCCTTCATCAGAACGAGGCCTGGATTGGAACGGATGATGGTTTTCAGCATCGTCCCGTCAGCATTGTAAAACCTGAATGGGGTCTGATGGGTGTGCCTGAAGGAGTCAATATTATCGTATGGTGTGCCGGTCAGCGCTATGAATGAGTGGCCATCGGCTTCTGCAGCAGTTGCAAGGGGGTTTATCTTTCGTTCAAAAGCTTTGGTGTTAGCGCCTTCCAGATCATATACTACAAGGAGGAACTGGTAATCAGGATTGCCAATATATATCTCGCTATAGTCATCGCCATATTCATCATGGATGGAGAAGCCATCAATGGGAGCCGGCACGTATGGCTTTGTGATCTCGCGGCGCTGGTCCTTGAATTTCCACACCTTGTTCCATTCCTCATCGTCCCAGGGGTAGTCAGTAGCCGGGTATTCTTTGGTCTCGCCGGTTTGTTCGTTCTCGAAGATGAGATAGATGTCGGCTTCTTCGGGCTCGGGAGTCATCAGCTCCAGCACGTTATTACCCACCTTCCAGGGACGGAAGTCGATCAAAGGCAGGTTGCGCAGGCAATAGACCGAAATCAGCACGCCCAGCAAGGCTACCACACCCGAAAGGTACCAGTCCTTGCGTTCTGACCAGAAGGGTTTGATTTTTTTACGATAGATGAAGATCAGGATGGCTGCTGCCAAAAAGACAATGTTCTTGTAAAAGGTCTCCCAGTTGCTGATCACCAGGGCATCACCGAAGCAACCACAGTCGGGCACAGGATTAAAAAGGGCTACATACAACGTCAGGGGGGTGAAGAACAGCATAAACAATAGTCCGCCCCAGGCGGTAGCCTTCATTTTAATGCCCAGCAGGGTATTGACTCCAATCAGAAACTCAAGCGTGCTGAGCATAATAGCCAAAGGCAGTGCAAAGGGGAACAGCCCTTCCATTCCAAAGGAAAGGAAATAATCCTGAAACTTATAGGTGGAACCCAGGGGGTCGATGGCTTTCACAAAGCCTGAGAAGACAAAGACGAGCCCAAACATTACGCGGGCAATCCAAAGCAGTATTCGCATCGGTAAAGACTTTATTTCATTTAACGCAAGGGGAAGGAAAAAAGTTTCCGTGAGATTGCGGAAACAAATAAAGAATCCCTGCCTTCCATTAACCCGAAAGGCAGAGACCCAAAAACAGTCATGAGGAAAACCTCAAAATGCTTTTACCTTGCGGCAGGCGCTTTGGCTGCTGGCTCAGGGTTAAATCCTGGACGCTCTTGCACTTTTCCACGGATCCGGAATACCTTTTGGCCCGATGGGTCATTTGACATGGCGGTTACTACCCGGCTAATGTTGTGGACGCGTGGCGCAGGACGGAACTCAGCAGTAATGACGCCTTTCTCACCTGGCTTGACAGGTTCCTTGGTCCAGCTGGTGATGCGCGTCCCGCAGCAACCCCTGACCGAACTTACGACAAGGGGCTGATCGCCGGAGTTCAAAAATTCAATATCCATTTTTATTACATCCAGGCTGTCGGTGTAATAAGTCCCGAGATCAACAGATTCCTCAAGATATTCAAACTTTGGGCCTGCAGTTTGTCCAAAAAGCATGGTGGTGCTGAACACCAGAATGCAAAAAAGAAAAGAAACCTTTTTCATAGCATTCAATTTAAGTGTTTTAGAAATGTTAAAAGTTAACTGACAAAATTTTAAACAACAATTATACCAAAAAACAAGTTTTATTCAAATCATTTGCCGAAAATTTTTCCGGATTTATTGTTATCTGTTTTTTGGGTTTAGCTTTTTGACGGCATTCTAAGATAAAAAATGCTTAGGAAAAAACACCTTTTGGGCAATCCATTTCATAAAATCCCCGGCATAACCACAGCCTAAAGGAAAAGGATTACGACAAAAAAAGTTATTTTCATTACCAGGCGTTTTTTATTGCAGTCTAACAGGCAAAGGTAATAATATCCTGTAATTAATTTACGTGTTTTTCGGAAAATAAAGGGTCAATTTCCCTTGATTATTCCATTTTTCCGGATAAAAAAAAAGCTGCCACGGGGCAGCTTATGTTCAAGAGCCAAAGTTTAATGATTAGTGGCAGCGATTGATGCAGTCAATAATCTGCTCCAGCGCATTCTGCTTGAGGAAATAAAACGTGTTTTTCCCGGCGCGACGTGAATCCAGAACGCCTTTGGTTTTCAGAATGTTCAAATGGTGCGAGGCCGAGGCTTGTTCAATTTTTAAGGTCTCGTATATCTCGGTGACATTCATCTGGTCTTTTCTTTCAAGCAGACTAATGATAGCAATACGCATTGGATGTGCGATTGCCCTAAGCTTGCTCGCCGCTTCTTCCAATTTTTTAGGATCAAGTTTCTGGGTTGCCATAATGTTTATGTTTTTTAAAAAGTGATTACTTTTTTACAAGTGTAGCAAATATATAAATATATTTTGAAACTTCCTAGCCTTTAGAATTATTTTTTTACGATGTTTATGGGATAAACACTTGAAAATCATTGACAGGCTTGAAAAAATCAAAAAAAAGCACTAAACGCATGTTTAGTGCTTTTTAGAATTTTTAACAAATAGTCTAATGACCTTTATGCGAGCATAACTTTGCGGAAAGGAATTCACGATTCATCTGGGCAATGAATTCAACGGAAATGCCCTTTGGGCAGTCGAATTCACAGGCGTAGGTGTTTGAGCAAAAGCCAAAGCCCAGTTCGTCCATCTTTTCGACCATGCGCTGCACCCGATCGGCGGCTTCCACCTTTCCCTGGGGCAGGAGGGCGAACTGCGACACCTTGGCTGCCACAAAAAGCATGGCAGAAGAGTTCTTGCAGGCCGCCACACAGGCCCCGCAACCAATGCATACAGAGGCATCAAAAGCGCGGTCAGAGATCTTTTTATTGATGGGGATGCTGTTGGCCTCAGGGGCTGATCCGGTGGCAATATTGACAAAGCCACCTGCCTGCATGATCTTGTCAAAAGCGCTGCGGTCAACGGCAAGGTCCTTGATGATGGGGAAAGCCTTTGAACGCCAGGGCTCAACGACAATGGTATCTCCGTCCTTAAAGGCCCGCATATGTAGTTCACAGGTCGTGGTATGCTGCTGGGGACCGTGGGGACGGCCGTTGATGTATAGTCCGCAAGTACCGCAAATGCCTTCACGGCAATCGTGCTCAAAAGTGACAGGCTCTTTTCCCTCTTCAATGAGTTGCTTGTTCAAATAATCAAGCATTTCAAGAAAAGACATTTCGGGCGAAACATCACTGAGTTCGTAATCTTCGAACCTTCCCTTGGTGGTGGCGTTTTTCTGACGCCATATTTTCAGTTTAATATCCATGGCTTAAATGGGTTAAAGGCTTATTTATAACTCCTTTCCTTGAGCTCAACAAATTCGAACTTCAGGGGTTCTTTGTGCAGGGCTGGCTTTTTCGCGTGTCCATGGTATTCCCAGGCAGCCACGTAAGCGTAATTGGCATCGTCGCGTTTGGCTTCACCCTGTTCGGTTTGGTATTCCTCCCTGAAATGCGCCCCGCAGCTTTCGTTTCTGGCCAGTGCATCTTCTATCATCAGGCGTCCCACTTCAAAGAAATCAGCCACTTTAATGGCTTTTTCCAGCTCCTGGTTAAGTTCATCAGGCGTCCCGGGGATTTTGATCTCCTTCCAGAACTCCTCTTCCAGCTGATCGAGCAACTCGCGTCCTTTTTTCAGGCCTTCCGCGTTGCGGAACATCCCGCAATGGTCCCAAAGGATCTTGCCCAATCGCTTGTGGAAGGAAGAGGTGGTTTGGGTACCGTTCACTGCCATCAAGCGATCGATACGGTCCTTCACCTCTTTCTCAGCCCTTTCAAATTCCAAATGATTGGTGTCGGTTTTCGGGGTGCGGATGTCATCGGCCAGGTAGTCACTGATGGTGTATGGCAGGATAAAATACCCGTCGCCCGAGCATTGCATCAGCGAACTGGCCCCGAGCCGGTTCGCCCCGTGGTCAGAGAAGTTGCTTTCGCCGATGGCATAGAGTCCCGGAATGGTCGTCATCAGGTTGTAATCGACCCACAGCCCGCCCATGGTGTAATGCCCTGCAGGATAGATCCGCATGGGTTCGTTGTAGGGGTTGATGCCGGTGATCTTTTCATACATTTCAAACAGGTTGCCATACTTGTCCTGGATGGCCTTCTGGCCTTGTTTGGCAATGGAGTCCTTAAAGTCGAGATACACCGAAAGGCCGGTATCGCCAACGCCATAGCCGGCATCACAGCGTTCTTTGGCAGCCCTGGAGGCTACGTCGCGTGGCACCAGGTTTCCGAAAGCAGGATAGCGGCGTTCAAGGTAATAGTCGCGTTCTTCTTCGGTAATGCTGTTTGGATGGCGCTTGTCGCCTTTTTCTTTGGGCACCCAGACCCGTCCGTCATTACGCAGCGATTCCGACATCAGCGTCAGCTTGCACTGGTAATCGTTGAGCACGGGGATGCTGGTGGGGTGGATCTGGATGAAACTGGGATTGGCAAACAGAGCCCCCTTCTTGTGTGCGCTCCAGGCTGCGGTAGCATTGCTGCCCAGGGCAAGGGTCGAAAGGTAGAAAACCGTTCCATAGCCTCCCGTGGCCAGTACCACGGCGTGGGCGCCATGGCGTTCTATTTCGCCGGTGATCAGGTTGCGGGTAATGATACCCCTTGCCTTGCCATCGATCACTACCACATCGAGCATGTCGCGGCGCGAATACATCTTCACCCGTCCTTTGGCGATCTGCCTGCTTAGCGAGGAATAGGTCCCCAGCAGGCATTGCTGGCCTGTTTGCCCCTTGGCGTAAAAGGTACGTGAAACCTGCACCCCGCCAAACGAACGGTTGTCGAGCGCTCCGCCGTAGTCGCGGGCAAAGGGTACCCCCAGAGCGGTGTAATGGTCAATGACCTGGTTGCTTACTTCGGCCGCACGGTAAACGTTGGCTTCGCGGGCCCGGTAATCGCCTCCTTTGACCATATCATAAAACAGGCGGTGCACCGAATCACCATCGTTCTTGTAATTCTTGGCGGCATTGATACCTCCCTGGGCGGCTACCGAGTGTGCCCGGCGAGGGGTATCCTGGAAACAGAACACCTTCACATTGTAGCCCAGCTCGCCCAGCGAACTCGCTGCTGATGCCCCGGCTAAACCGGTGCCCACCACAATGATCTCCAGTTTTTTCTTATTGGCAGGGTTCACCAGCCGGAGCGAATTTTTGTGTTTGCTCCACTTTTCTGCAATGGGACCTTCGGGTATTTTCGAATCAAGCTTTATCATAGCTGACAGGTTTTTCGTATGATGACTCTTAATGGAAGAACAGGAAATAAATTGGAATGATGCTAAAACCTATGCTGATCACCAGGGCGTAGATGGTACCGATGACCTTGATGGCAGGGAAATACTTGTCGTGATTCAAGCCCAGGGTCTGAAAGGCCGACTGGAAGGCGTGCTTGAGGTGAAATCCCAGGAATATAAAGCAAACCAAATAAATGATCACGTATAAAGGATCGCTGAACAACACCTCAGCCATCGAATAAAAATCATGTGAGCCACTGGCATAATCGGGAACATCGACCCATCCCAACTTCACGAAAAAGAAGTTAACCAGGTGGATAACCAGGAACACAAAGATGATCAAACCGGTGTGAATCATAAACTTCGAGAAATAAGAAGTCTCGGAGTTCTGCGCCACATAATACTTTACTGGGCGTGCCCGGGTGTTGTTGATCCATACCGTGATGCCCATCAGGATATGAATGATGAACCCAGCAAATAAAACGTACTCAACCACCTTGATCAGGGGATTGCTGCTGAGGAACTCCACGGCACTATCAAATGCCTGGCTGTCGCCCGTTAGCAGCAACAGATTGGTCAGTAAATGCGTGCATAGAAACAGCATCAGGAACAAGCCTGCCAGAGCCAGTATTGTCTTATGGCTCACTGATGATAGCTTTAAAATCGATTGTTTCATGTGTAGTGTGATTGGTTGGATTCACTGGGTATGAAAAACACAAAGGATTAGAAACACTAAAAATCCCGGAATTTTGCCCGGGAAAATTCTCCGAAGCGTTAAATTATGCTAAATCACGCAACCGGTCTTGGCAATTTTTAGTTTATTTGCAAGAAAGCCCTTCCCGGGAAAGGCACGGACTCAATGAAACAGCTTGTTGGAGCCCATCGGCAAACAAATGTAGATTATAGATACATTTTTTGCAAACAATTCGCTTATTTGAATTCTTTTTAAATAACAATAAATCAGTAATTTTAAGCCTGTAAATTTTCTTACCCTATGAAATACTTGCCAATTGACAGCAGCATCTTTTTCAACAACCGGAAAAACTTTACTGAAAAATTAGCCCCGGGCTCCGTTGCTTTCATTCTTTCCAATGATGAGCAGCCCCGCAGTGCCGACCAGTTTTTCCCGTTCAGGCAGAATCCAGACTTCTTATACCTCACTGGCATTGACCAGGAAAAGAGCATCCTGATGCTGTTTCCCGACAGCCCCAACCCCGCACTGCGTGAGGTGTTGTTTTTGCTTGAGACCAATGAGCACATCGCCGTTTGGGAAGGCCATAAGTATACCAAGGATGAGGCTACCGAGGCTTCGGGCATTCAATCGGTGCTTTGGCTGCCCGCTTTCGAGGCGATGATGAAGGAAGCGATGGTTTATGCTGAGAATGTTTACCTCAACACCATCGAGAATTCCCGCTACCCCGGCGAGCATAATTACCGCAGCCTTCGCTTTGCCCACGACCTGATGAAACGCTACCCCCTGCACCACTACCGCAGGGCCAACCCCATCATCACCGCCCAGCGCCTGGTAAAGTCACCGGGAGAACTGGAGCTGATGCAAAAGGCCATTGACATTACCACCGGGGCTTACCTCAGGGTGCTGAAGTTTGTGAAACCAGGGGTGATGGAATATGAGGTGGAGGCTGAGGTGGTGCATGAATATATCCGCAACCGAGCTACGGGCCATTCCTTTTACCCCATCGTGGCCTCGGGCGCCAATGCTTGCGTGCTTCACTATGTGGCCAACAACCAGGAATGCCGCGATGGCGACCTGCTCCTTCTCGACACCGGGGCCGAATATGCCAACTATGCAGGCGATATGACGCGCACCTTTCCTGTTAATGGCCGTTTCACTAAGCGCCAGAAAGAAGTTTACAATGCCTGCCTGCGCGTCCTGAAGGAAGCCCGGCAAATGCTCTTGGTGGGCACCCATATCGATGCCTATCACAAGGAAGTGATGAAGGTGATGGAAAAGGAACTCCTGGGACTGGGGCTGATCACCCGTCACGACATCGAAAAACAGGACCCGGCCAATCCCGCCCTCAAAAAATATTATCCCCACGGCACCTCCCATTTCATGGGCCTCGATGTGCACGACGAAGGCCACCGCTTCGAGCCCTTCCGGCCGGGTATGGTCCTTTCGTGCGAGCCCGGCATTTATATCCCCGAAGAGGGCATTGGCATCCGCATCGAAAACGACATCCTCATCACCGAAAACGGCCCCAAAGACCTGACAGCAGGCGTGCCCGTCGAGGTGGAGGAGATCGAGGATATTATGAACAGCTAAAATGGGTTGTCGATATTATCAATATTATCAATATTATCAATATTATCAATATTGTCAATCTTGTCTTTGGTTTTTCAGTTGAAAAAAATAAAAACCAATCAAAAAACCAGGTAACCCGACCACCCAACCAAAATGACAATCACGCACATGGGGAAACAACGATGACAATATTGACAATTTTGATAATAATGACAATCCGCAGGCCAGCGGACCAACAACGAAAACACTTATAAAACAATCACTTAAATCCTAATACTATGTTCGAAACAAAAACCTATGTAAATCGCAGGAAGAAACTCCGCGAAAGCCTCAAGGACGGTATTGTACTGATCCTGGGCAACGGCGATGTCCCCATGAACTACGCCGGCAACACCTATCATTTCAGGCAGGACAGCAATTTCCTGTATTTCTTTGGCATTGACCACCAGGACCTGGCAGGGGTGATCGATTTGGATAACAACGTTGAATATCTGTTTGGCGATGATGTTTCTATCGATGATATCATTTGGATGGGCCCCCAACCCCTTTTAAAAGATAAGGCCGAAAAAGTAGGCGTGCGCAATACCATGCCTTTTGATGAGCTCTTCAGATTCCTGAAAAACAGCATGGAAGCAGATCGCAAGATCCATTTCCTGCCTCCTTACCGGGCTGAGAACAAGATCCTGCTGAATAAAATGCTGGGTATCCCTGTCGAGCAACTCAAGGCCCTTGCTTCCGTTGAGTTGATCAAGGCGGTGGTGGCCCTGCGCGAAATCAAGGAACCCGAAGAGGTGGACGAAATTGAAAAGGCCATCGAGACAGGCTACAAGATGCATACCACCGCCATGAAAATGGCCAAGCCCGGCGTTTATGAGCGAGAAATTGCCGGCGTGGTCGAAGGCATTGCCCTCTCAGGTGGCGGCTCACTGTCGTTCCCCATCATCCTGAGCAAACACGGGGAGACCCTTCACAACCATTACCACGGCAACAAGCTCGAGGCTGGCGACCTGATGGTGGTTGATACAGGTTGCGAAACCACCATGCGCTATGCCAGCGACCATACGCGCACCATCCCCGTAGGCGGTAAGTTCAGCCAGCGCCAGAAAGAGATCTATGAAATCGTTCTGGAAGCTAATGTGAAAGCCATTGAAGCTATAAAACCCGGGGTGACTTACAAGAGCATCCACATGCTGGCCATTACCATCATCGGCGAAGGCCTCAAAAAACTGGGACTGATGAAAGGCGATATTTCCAAAGCCGTTGAATTGGCCGCCACCGCCCTGTTTATGCCCCACGGACTGGGCCATATGATGGGACTGGATGTGCACGATATGGAAGACCTGGGCGAGAACTTCGTGGGTTATGATGACGAAGTGAAGCGCTCCGATCTGTTTGGCACCGCTTACCTGCGTCTCGGTAAACGGCTAAAGCCCGGATTTGTGCTCACCGTTGAACCCGGAATCTATTTCATCCCCGCCCTGATTGAGCAATGGGAAAAAGAAGGAAAATTCACCGAGTTCATCAATTACGATAAGGTGAAGGAATATATCGGCTTCGGAGGGATTCGCATCGAAGACGATGTGCTGGTGACCGATGACGGCTACAGGGTGCTTGGTCCCCTGATTCCCAAGACCGTTGCTGATGTGGAAAGCCTTATGGTCTGATCGTAAATTGTCCCTGAAAAAGAATCAGCCACCAAGTCGCTGACCTGGTGGCTGTTTTTTTCCGGGGAGGGGGTGTGGGGTGTGCCCGCTTTTTTTGGGGGCTTGCTTTGCGCGCTGAAAGGGTGGACTGCCTCTTTATCCGGCATTCACCAGCATGGCCGCACGTTTCAGGTGGAGCTTCGGAGGCGTCTCTTCCTGGACCCGCCGGCACACGATCTGGTTCTTCTCGCACCAGTCCGAAAAACTGATGCCCGTGTTGCTGGCTTCCCTGAAGTCATTCATCAGGTGGTCCTCGATGCAGATCAAATCCTCACGGCTCTTCAGCAGTTTCAGGATGATGTCTTTATAGGTCATCTGCGTCTGGGGTTTTTATGTTTAACCACCTGGTTATTCCTTGTTGATCTGGATGGCCGTCAGCTGTCGCCTGATTTCCTTGTAACTTCGGATGAGCCGCGATATCAGCTCGCATTCCCGGGTATTGAGTAAATAAATCACATCTTCGTTCTTCTCGAGATCCTCGAGGTACTTTAGTTCTTTGTCGGACAACATATCAATACGCTTTTTAAGGTTTGATTTTTTTTTGGGTGATTTCATTTTTCAGATGTTTTTTTCTCCTTGTTTGACGGTTGGTGCGGGGAGGCTTCCGGTCAAACGCAGATCTGGCCCATCTTTAAAGTATAAGATGTCGCATGCATTTATATTTTCTGAGTTTTATTTGTTCTGAAACAAATTTACATTGGGGTACCACCTACACTATTATGGTAAATACCTTAAATGTACAGGTGAAATACGTGGTTTTTATCCCGGGGATATGACCTGTTTGGTGGTTTTCTAAGGGGCTCTTCCGGGAAACTGGAAACGGCGCTAATGCAGGGGCTGAGGGATGGATTGGATGAGTTTACGGGTATAATCCTGTGAAGGCCGGGCATATAGGGCATCAGCCTCGCCCAGTTCAACCATTTTTCCTTCACGCATCACCAGGATGCGGTCGGCCATGTACCTCACCACGGAGAGGTCGTGTGAGATAAATATATAAGTCAGGTTGAACTCTGCCTTGAGTGTATTCAGCAGGTTGAGCACCTGGGCCTGTACTGAGACGTCGAGGGCTGAGACGGACTCATCGCAGATGATGAATTCAGGTTCGAGGGCCAGGGCACGCGCAATGGCGATGCGTTGCCGCTGCCCGCCCGAAAATTCGTGGGGGTATCTCGAAAAGTGACCTGCTTCCAGCCCCACCTTTTCCAGCAGGTCCATCACTTTCTCCCTGCGCGCCTTATCGTTGCCAAGGATGCCATGCACCCGCATAGGCTCTAAGATGGCCTTGCCGATTGACAAGCCCGGGGTTAGGGACGAATAAGGATCCTGGAAAATAATCTGTAAGCGCGGCCTGAACTTTTTTAACGCCCTTGGCGGGAGCGTCGAAAGGTCGCGGCCCTTATAAAAGACCTGCCCTGCCGAGGGCTCCACCAGCCGCATGATGCTTCGCCCCAGGGTGGTCTTGCCGCAGCCCGACTCCCCGACAAGACCCAGCGTCTCTCCGGCATAGACCGAAAAGCTGACCCCGTCCACTGCGCGGTGATGCTTCATTGCCTTGCCAAAGAAACTGCGCTTGGTTACAAAACGCGTTGTCAGTGTTTTTACCTCCAGTACCGGCTCCTGCGCATAAATTCGCTGGTGGCGTTTTTCGCGATCAGAAAGGGCTTCAATAATCACCTCGGGCAAGGCATCGCCGGCTTCAAGGAAATCGTTTACAACAGGTAACCTCAGGGGGCGGTCGCCACTACCCGGCCGGCAAGCCACCAGGGCACGCGTATAAGGATGCGTGGCCGATTTGAATATTTTTTCTATGCTGCCCTCTTCCACGATGCTTCCCTTGAGCATCACCGCTGCCCGGGCCGCAATGCGCGAGACCACCCCCAGGTCGTGCGTGATGAAAATGACCGACATCCCATGGCTTTGCTGTAATTGCTTCAACAACACCAGGATACTGTTCTGTACGGTGACATCCAGGGCAGTGGTGGGTTCATCGGCAATGAGGAGACGGGGGTTGCAGGCGATGGCCATGGCAATCATCACCCGCTGGCGTTGCCCGCCCGAAAGCTGGTGTGGATAAGCCTTAAAGATCCTTTCAGGCTGAGGCAGCCTCACTTCTTCAAATAACTTCATGACCCTTTTCCGGGCTTCGGCCGGCCCGGCCTGGCGGTGCCACAGCAGGACTTCCTCCACCTGTTCGCCACAGCGCTTCACCGGGTTGAGCGAGGTCATGGGCTCCTGGAAGATCATCCCGATATGACGACCCCTGACCTGTTGCATCTGCGAATCACCGAGCTGCAGCAGATCGATGCGCCCCCCTTCAGGGTGTTCAAACCAGATATTTCCCGAGCTGACCTTTGCCGTGCGGCGGCTCAAAAGGCCCATAATGGCCAGTGAGGTGACTGACTTGCCAGAACCTGATTCACCTACCAGGCCCATCGTTTCCCCGGCATCCAATGAAAAGCTGACCTGTTTTACTGCCTGCGTCTTCCCTTGATCGGTAGTAAATTCCACCGAAAGGTTTTCCACCGTCAATAAGGGTTTTCGATCCATACAGCCATTTTCTGAGGCAAACTTACAAATAAGTCAGCAGGTTTTTATCACGCTTCACGGTCAAGGCAATCAAAAATTCCGGAAACAGATCCGAAGGTTAAATTGTCCTTCCATACCCCTGTTAAATTCATAGTTAATACGGAGTTAATACGGAGTTTATTCGGTTTAAACCGAATAAACTCCGTATTAACTATGAGCGTGGTCAGAACCTGGTTCCTGCGTTTTAATATAAATTATATGCTTATAATATTGATTATGAGTAAAATAGGTCTTTCATGTTGAATGTAAAGCAATTTTTGTCTTCTTTGTGTAAAATAGGAAAGAAAAAGGTGTGCAAAAAAAGAGGCGGTCCCTGGTTTGGGGCCGCCTCTTATGGAAGGATTTCCAAAAGAAATTATTTTGTGGCTTCGCCGGGTTTGCGCCACCTGACTTCATAGTAGCCAGGGCGTTCTTCCACGGCCCTGCGATTGAAGTCTTCATCATAACCCACGCCGCGAACACTTTGTTTGCCATCCTCGTATTCGTGGATGTAGCGGTCGTTGTACTTGGCAAAGATGTAATGCCCCAGTTCGCGCCAGCGTTCCACTACGTATTCGGCATTGCTGACCGAGAAATCGGTGAGATAGCTGTTGAGCAGTTCGGGGCTGTCCTTGCCCAGGAAGATAGCGGCCTGGTCAACGGCTTTGGTCATGGCCACCGAGCGGTCTTCGAGTGTCTTCTGTACCTTCTGGATGTCGCCAATAATGGGTTCATAAAGGCCATAGGCATAGTTGGCCACCAGGTTAAACACCCAGAACGCCGAGTTCCAGTCAAACTCCCTGATGGTTCCGGTGGTGAGGCTTACGGGTGCTTTTTCCATTCCCATATAGAGGGGCATATAGCAGGTTGAATAAGTATCGTCGACGCCATACCAGAAGATGCCACCGATTTCATCCGGCAGCCAGTTGCGCGACTGGGCCACGAAGGAGAAGGCGGTTTGCTGCTGTGAGATGGGCCTTTCGTAGGCATACTGTTTGTCATCGCCTTCGAGCTGGAAGCCCAGGGGGCGCCAGCGATAGGGCAATCCATGGGGGCCTGCCGCAGCGCCTTTGGTCATGTCGTAGGGCGTATCCTGGAAATGGTCGCGCACCAGGGCCATCATGTCCTGGTTGCTGATCTTTTTGTCGGGCTTGATGAAGAGGGGATAGGGATCGGCCTCTTCAACGCAGCGCCAGAAATCATCGGAGAAGTTGGCCGATGGGCTTACCCTGCGGTAAACACTCCATACACGGCCTTCGCAAAGCAGTCTGGAATAGCAGCTGGCAGGGGCATAGGTGTCGGCGAAGCTGAAGTCGCGGTCGCGACCGTCAAACCATTCCATTTCGCGGGCAAAGTCAACAACGTCATCGCTCCACATCCAGTTTTCGGTGTCGTTGAAATCGATCTGGCGGATGCGGGCGGTGTTGGCGTGGGCTGTGACATAGCCATCGGGGACGCGGGCAGCTACCCATACAGCGCCTTGGCCGTGCTCGCCCTTGCCGATGAGTTCAAACAGCCAGACCTCGTCCTTGTCGGCCACCGAGAACGATTCGCCGGTGCTGGCGTAGCCATACTGGTCGATCAGGTCGGTGATGATCTTAATGGCTTCGCGGGCAGTAGAGGCACGCTGCAGGGCCAGGTACATCAGGCTGCCGTAGTCGAGGATGCCGTTGGGGGTGCTCAGTTCGCGGCGGCCGGTAAAAGTGGTTTCGCCTATGGCCACCTGGTGTTCGTTCATATTGCCGATCACGCGGTAGGTATGAGCCACCTGGGGGATGCTTCCCAGGAAATCGCCGGTATCCCATTCGTAAATGTCAATGGAATCGCCGGGTGCGTGATCTTTGGCCGGGCTGAAATACAGGGGGTCCATAAAACCGCCCGAATCGGCCAGGTAACTGATCATGACACTGCCGTCAGCACTTGCACCGCGCGATACCAGCACGTTGGTACAGGCATTGGCCAATTGTACCGCGCCGAAAAGCATTACTAAACTCAGGATAACAGTAAGGATTTGGGTTCTTTTCATATAAAATAATGGTTATGGTTTGGTTGTTTAGCGTACAAAAATAATAGAATTCCCGAACCTTGGTGAAATTTTGTAATACAAACATTGACTGTTAGTTGTGAAAACAGAAAGGCATCCGGGCCGATTTGCTATATTTGCAAAAAGAACTGTTGCATTCGTATTACCTGTTTGTTAATTTATCCTTTTAAAACAAAAATAATGAAGAGACACTCCTTGTTTTTCCTGATCCTTGTGTTTGGGTTTGCAGCCTGCGGGCCGAGGCAACAAACAAAAGAAACCGAAGAAACTCTGCCTCTGGCCCTGCTTGAGGATGCCAACCAGCAGGCCTTTTTCAATAATCTTTACAAGCTTTGCGGGCAGTCATTTGCCGGTCGTGAGGTGTTTATGATTGAAGAGAATGAAAGTTGGGCCCATCTCGATTTTGTGATGCATGTGACCGAGTGTGGTGACGACAGGATCCTGATCCCCTTCCATCTGTCGGAGGACCATTCGCGCACCTGGATGTTCGTGGTGGAGGAGGGAAAGCTTCGTTTCCGCCACGATCACCGGCACGAGGACGGAACGCCCGATGAAGTGACCCTTTACGGGGGGTATGCCACCCGGGAAGGGACGGCTTTTGTCCAGCACTTCCCTGCCGACGATTATACCTGCCAGTTAATTCCCTATGCCTGCAACAATGAGTGGATCGTTGAGATTGCAGAGGACTTTTCAAGCTTTACCTATAAGCTCACCCGCGATGGGGTGCTTCGCTTTGAAGCTGCCTTTGACCTGACCCAACCAATCCAACAGGAATAATCGGGAGGGGCGTTGAAGGGAGCCTGCTCTGCTGTTTTTATTTTTTGTAATTTTAATGGGATGGAAAAATCGAAAAAGAAATTCCTGAAGTTACCTCACCTGGATGGAGGCAAGGAAAAGTTGCGGCAATTTTTCAAGGAGAACCAGCGGTATCCGAAAGAAGCACTGGAAAAGGGCATTGAAGGCGATGTCGTTGTCAAGTATAAGGTCAACGACAAGGGTGAAGTGTTTCAGGCGGTGGTGGAACATGGCATCGGATACGGCTGCGATGAGGAAGCCCTGCGCCTGGTGGGCATGCTGCAATATGAGGGGGTGAAGAACCGCGGGGTCAGGGTTACCAGCAACAGCCGGATGAAGATTCCCTTCCGCCTGCCCAAGAAAACCAAGGCCCCAAAGATGAAAATGGTTTACGCCGAAAAGCCTAAAACCCATAAACCTTCAGCCGAAAAACAGGCAGAAGAAAAAAAGCCTCAAACCTATACCTACACCATTAAACTTTAACCTTCAGCACCTGAATATTACATGGGAAAAGTATCTGTTATACGCATCACTAAGGAGTTTCGCTTTGAAGCAGCTCACGCGCTCTGGAATTACGACGGGCTGTGCAAGAATATTCACGGCCATAGTTACATTCTTTACGTCACCATCAAGGGAAGCCCGGTCAGCGATCCCGAAGACCCCAAATTCGGGATGGTCATGGACTTTTCCCAGCTGAAGAAAATTGTCAAGGATGCCATCATTGGCCAGCTGGACCATTCCCTTATGGTGAATGCCAATACCCCGCACAAAGATCTGGCCGAAGCCAGCCAGATGTTTGGCCGCGTGGTGGCTTTGCCCTATCAACCCACCTGCGAAAATATGATCATCGACTTTGCCGCACGGCTCAAAGCCTTGCTGCCTGCTCATGTCAGCCTGCATTCCCTTCGCCTTCACGAAACGGCTACTTCGTATGCTGAGTGGCTGACAGAAGAAAATG
Organism: Bacteroides sp.; assembly: GCA_036351255.1. Classification (NCBI taxonomy): domain Bacteria; kingdom Pseudomonadati; phylum Bacteroidota; class Bacteroidia; order Bacteroidales; family Bacteroidaceae; genus Bacteroides; species Bacteroides sp. The sequence continues at coordinate 40,075 of JAZBOS010000093.1, read as the reverse complement.
AAAAATGATAAGTGTTGTCGTTGTTGTCATGGGTGTCGGGTTGTCAAGTTGTTGTGGAAATTATTTCTGAGCACCCTGATCAGCAATATTCTTCTCCATGCCCCTTTGGCCCCCGCCCCTGTCTCCATGCCCCTAGCCCCATGCTCCTTTTAGCGGAACATAATGGAGTAGCTCAATCGCAGTGAAAAGTTGTCCTTAAACTTTGGGAAGGCATAAGGCCCGTAACGGTACATAAATTCAAGGCCGAGGCTGGTGAAGCCTGAACCGATAAGATCAGTAAGGGCCAGCCCAGATTCGAAATAGCCTTTTTCCATGGTTCTGATCTCATAGCCCTTTTGCCATTCAGGGTGCTGAAGGGAACCAAAACCAATATTGGTCAGCAACACAATGCCTGGCGCAAATTTGGGCCTGTTTATGAGCAGGGTCTCAAAATTGTGGTAGAAGAACAGGTTCACATAACGGTCGGAAACAAATTCGGACATCCGCATGGTGGCAAAACTCTGTGGGGCGGTTACGGCAAAGCGGCGGTAGCTGGCTTTGCCGGTAAATAGTTTAGGCCATGGCACCTGCCCGTCGACATAGCCGGCCTCAAGCACCCATTGCTGTGAGCCTGCCAGTTTGATATGAAAACGTTTTTCTAGTTTCAATTCTGCGCGCCAATAGTCGAAACGGCCTTTGTAAACCTGGTCCCATCCCCGTGAGAGGTTAATTAAGGCGATAGGGAGATTGGTGCCGAAGGCCATGATGCGGGTAGGGGTAAGCACATACTGCTCGCCCAATGCCAGGCGCATCATCAGCCCTGTTTCAAAAAAGCGAAAACGGTTGGCCGGTAGTCCTTCACTGAGTTCCTGCGGGGCAAAATGGTAGGCCGGATTGGTTATCTGATCTTCATCAGAGGCATATGCGCGCAGGGTGAGTTTGTTGCGGAGGGTTCTCCATCCAACCCAAAGACGGTGGCGCCGGAGCATATCCATATCGCGCAGAAAATAGGACCGAATCGAATAGGGGTTGAGCAGGGAGGTGCTTTCCAGAAAGCGTGAGCCTCCACGCTCAATGAAATCCCAGTAAAAATCATAGCCCATGCGCAGGTCCGACAGGCGGTCAAGCAACACCTCCCCCCCATAACCATAGCGAAAAGTTTCACTCTTGAGCCCATAACCGATATTTCCGTGCAGGGCAAAATGCCTGGAAAGGTTGTTGTTGGTGCGAAATCCGAAACCTGGTCGCCAGCCCTCCTGGTCGTTGTAGCCCAGCAGGTGTTTCACCTCGATGTCGATCAGGCCGGTGCGGATGGCCCCCCCAAAGAGGGCCTCAAGGCGGTCGAGGCGGCGGTCAAGGTTTTGTACGCTCCCGATGCTGTCGAGGTATTGATAGGTGTTTTCCTCGAGCAGGCTGAGACTGTCGGTGCGGTAGGCTTTCCAGAACTCCGGGTCCCGGACGATGGTGGAAGGAGAGAATTCAACGGCAAAGGATGAGAAATCCCTTCGTCGCAGGGGCGGCTCGAGGACGATGTTGCGCAGGTAGGTGCGCCCCAGCCCGAGCAATTTAAAGTGGTTGATGTTGGGTACGTTAACGATCTCCACATCGGTATTGAGCTGTGTGGGGAACCATTGCCGGCCGTCAATCAGTTCGTACATCTGCTGGATCCTGACCCTGGAGTTCTCTGCTTGGCTGGCGGGCTCAGCGATGACATTCTGCACGGCCCAGCCGTTGGTGTTGATGTAAAGCACCCCGCTCAGCCCTTCAAAATTTCTGCCTCTGCCAGGCCGGTACGAGATGATGAACACAGTATCGGCAGCGGTATAGGTGGTGTCTTCCAGCAAAAAGAAATAGCGGTTGGTGCTTCCGGGGCTGAGGGGACTCAGGTAGTCTTTGCCGGAAATGGTGATGTAATTTTCATAGAATGAGAAAGACTGGAATTGGGTGGCCATCAGCGCCAGCACCGGGTTTTCGAAACCCGATATACGGGAAGCGATCACTGTTTCGTTGTTGCGGTTTGGGTAGCGGAAACGCCTTTCAGTTACGGTTTCCATGATCATCAGGTGACGCTCGTCAAGATAGCGTTCAAGCCTCCCGGAAACAGAATCGGCCAGGGCAGGATTCGTTGTTACCGTTTGCTCAGCATCGAATTCACCGGTGAAGATAAACTTGTTGTACGACTCATAGGAAAATGAGCCCAGTTTCTCGGGGTTGTTGCGCTGGCGGAAAAGGATGGCATTTTCAATGATGCGGTGAGCAGGGTTTTCTCCGGGGTATACATCCACCACGGTCAGCTCAATGGCCTTACGTTGCATCTCCACCCACTGTAGTTCCCGGGTGGAGTCCACCACAAAGACCTGCTGATGATACCCTACGTAGGAAAGGATGATCCTTTCAATGGGACTGTCGTGAGTCAGGCTGAAAAACCCGTCGATATCAGTGACCCCACCATTGCGGGTGCCTTCAATGATGATGTTGACAAAAGCCAGGGGTTCGTAGGTTTCCCGGTCAACCACCCGTCCAGTGATCGAATAGGGCTCTGCAAGCAATGGTTTAGAAAAGAACAGAAAGCAGGCCAGCAGAAAAATACCTGTGCCGGACTTCAAAAATACGCGTGTTTTCAAGGTGGTAAAGGCTTGCAGAGTAGCTGAATTGGTTTGTGCAAATTTAGTCAAAATCAGGTTCAGCCCGCGGGTTTCAAGCCCTTACCGACTATGCCTGAGATACAGTGGGTTAATAAATTTGGAAAGGATGCGAAAAAATGTATTAATTTTGCACTGAAACAAAGTTTTTGAACAACCTTGGAAGATTCACCTGACCCTTATTCTTGCTGTATCCCGCCTCTGCTTTTATTTATTGATACCATCCCGGCCAATGCGATCCTGGGCATAGCCGCCATCATTGTTTTGCTGATCTTTTCGGCAATGGTCTCCGGTTCTGAGGTGGCTTTCTTTTCGTTGACCCACAGCCATGTTAAAGATATCCGGAAAAAAAAGACCGCCGCCTGTAATAACATCATCACCTTGCTGGAGAAGCCCAAGCGCTTGCTGGCCACCATCCTGATTGCTAACAATGTGATCAATATTGCCATTATTCTGATCTCAACCATGGTTTTCCGGGAGCTTTTCAGTTTTGAAGCGAGTCCCGTTCTTGGTTTCCTGGTGCAGGTCATCCTGATAACCTTTATCCTCCTGCTTTTTGGGGAGGTGATGCCAAAGGTTTATTCCGGGCAACATCCGGTGAAGTTTGCCTCTTTTATGTCTACCCCGTTGATCTTTGTACGGAAGATCTTCTGGCCCCTGAGTTCCCTGCTGGTGCGTTCGACCCGCCTTATTGATGAACGACTGGGCAAAAAACGGTCAAATATCAGCATGGACGACCTGTCGCACGCCCTGGAGATCACAGCCGACAATACCACCAGCGAGGAGGATAAAAAGATCCTTCGTGGCATTGTGAGTTTTGGAAATATTGACGCGCGCGAGATCATGCGCTCACGTTTGGACGTGGTGGCTGTGGAGGTTACACTAACATTCTCTCAACTGCTCCCCGTTATTCTGGATGCGGGTTACAGCCGTATCCCGGTTTATCGCGATAGTTTTGACAATGTGGAAGGTATCCTTTATATCAAGGACTTGTTGCCGTATCTTGAGAAAGGCGATGAATTTGACTGGACCAAACTGGTGCGCCCCTGTTTCTTCGTGCCCGAGAGTAAAAAGATCAGCGACCTGTTGCGGGAGTTCCAGGAAAAAAAGATCCACATGGCGGTGGTGGTCGACGAATATGGCGGGACCTCAGGCATCGTAACCCTTGAAGACATCCTGGAAGAAATAGTCGGAGAGATCAATGATGAGTTTGATATTGATGAAGGTATCTATTCGAAACTCGATTCCAACACCTATGTCTTTGAAGGGAGAACCTTGCTGAAAGACTTTTGTAAGATCACCGGGGCCAATTACGATATCTTTGCCGAGGTGAAAGGGGAGGCCGACACACTGGCCGGTTTGCTTCTTGAGATTAAACAGGAGTTGCCTTTTAAGGGCGAAAAGGTCCATTTTCGTAACTTTGAGTTTCTGGTGGAAGGGGTGGATAACCGCCGGATTAAACGCATTAAAGTGGCCATTCTGCCTGAAAGCCGCGAATAACCTCAATTCTATGAAAAAAATCTTGTTGATCCTTCCCTTGCTGTTTTTGTTTGCCTGCCAGGGAAGTTATAGCCCAAAGCCGCGTGGTTTCTTCCGCATAGACTTTCCTGAAAAGGAATATGTACGGTTCGACAGCACCTTCCCCTATTCATTTGAATACCCGGTTTATGGTACATTCGTTCCCGATCAGCGTTCTTCATCGGAGCCTTACTGGGGAAATCTTGAGTTTCCCGATTTCAGGGGAACGGTTCATATCAGCTATAAGCAGGTCGGTAACCGTGCAGATCTTGTGCAATATTTTGAAGATGCCCGAAGTTTTGCCCAGAAGCATATCCCCAAGGCCACGGCCATCAGTGAGGAGCTGATTCATGACGATCAGCGGAAGGTTTACGGCGTGCTATACGAAATCAAGGGCAATGAGGCTGCCTCTGCCCTGCAGTTTTACGTGACCGATAGTTTGGACCATTTCCTGCGCGGGGCACTGTATTTCGGCGTAACGCCCAATAACGACTCACTGGCCCCGGTTATTGATTTCCTGGAAGAAGATATCAGGCACCTGATTGGTAGCCTTCAGTGGAAATAAACCTGTAAAAAAGAATCAGAACAATCCGTACATCAGGCGGCCGATCAAAAAGTATATGAACAGGCCGATGATGTCATTGGATGTTGTAATAAAGGGTCCTGTGGCAAGGGCAGGGTCAATCTTCATCTTGTCGAGGACCAGGGGAACAAAGGACCCAAAAACAGAGGCAAAAAGGATAACTGTCATCAAAGCCACGCTCACCGTAAGGCCCAGTGCCAGGGAAGGGGCAAAGAAATAGCTGTAAACCATCAGGATTGCCGAGCATACCAATCCATTGATAAGTCCCACGGAAAGCTCTTTCAGCAATTTGGGCAAAATGCCTCCCGACAAAGTGTGATTTGCCAGTCCCTGAACGATCAGAGCAGAGGCTTGTATGCCTACATTTCCGCCCATGGCGGCAATCAAAGGCATGAAAAAAGCGAGTTCTGGATTGATGCTGATCTGGTCTTCGTAATTAGCAATGACGCGCGAACCAATAATACCACCAAACAAAGCCACTACCAGCCAAAACAAACGTCCCTGGGTGATCTCCCAGATTTTATCGGTTGATTCAATGTCCTGGGAAATACCCGACAATAACTGGTAGTCACGCTCAGCTTCTTCCTTAATAAAGTCGACCACGTCGTCAATGGTGATACGCCCGATCAGCCTGCCCAGCTCATCAATCACGGGCAAAACCACCAGGTCGTATTTGTTCATGATCTGTGCCACTTCCTCCCCTTTCTGGGAGGCTTTCACCGAGATCACATCAGGATCGTAAAGGGTCTCGATCTTATCGCGCGGAGAGGCGATGAGAAGTTTCTCGAGGGAAAGGAGGCCAACCAGCTTTTCATCATCATCGACCACATAAACGGTATAAACATTTTCGACCTCTTCGGCCTGACGCCGCATTTCGCGGATGCAGGTGACCACATGCCAGCTGGAATGTACTTTCACCAGCTCTTTTCCCATGAGACCCCCAGCGCTGTTGGTGGGGTAGATCAGCAGGTCGGCAATGTCCTGGGCTTGCTGGCGGTCTTCTATATGAGCCAGGATCTCCCCCCGCATCGTATCGGGAAGTTCGTTGATCAGGTCGGCAGCATCATCAGAATCAAGGTTGTCGATGAAATCATGGGCGATTTCCTGGGTTGAAAAAGAGGCCAGGAAACGCTCACGGACATCGTCCTCCAGTTCCATCAGTACATCGGCAGCTTCTTCCTTTTCCAGCAGGGTGTACAGGTATTTGGCTTCCTCCAGATTCAACTCGTCCATCACCTCAGCAATGTCGGCCGCGTAGAGTTCGTTGATCATCTCTATGAGGAATTCGTCGTGCTGTTCCTGAATGGCATCGCGGATGCTGTCGATTGTTATGTCTTTTATTTTGATGCTCATGGGACGCCTGTTTTATAATCAGTGACCTTAAATTTATTGCTTGCCTTCTATTATGGTTTTTCCGTAGAAAGCATGTTTTGGGCCGTGCTTATTTCGACATAACTTGGCCCGGATTTTTTTCCGAAGTTTCCTGCCATGACCACAATGAGGTCTTCTGGACTGATCTCTTCCTTGCTGATCAGGCGGGTAAGGGTTACATTTGTAAATTCCTTCTTTGAGGTTTCCACATCCAGGAAGTTGGCATACACGCCATAGTTAAGGGCCAACTCACGTACCACCCGGTGATCGTAACACTGAGCGTAAATGGGGGTCTTCCCCCTGAATGCCGAGAGGTAGCGGGCTGTTTTGCCGGTATCGGTATCAGTGATAATCGCTTTCGTGTTGAGTTTTTGTATGGAGCGTACCGCAGTTTTTGAAAGGAAAACGGAAATTTCATTGTCGTGGGGCATAACCTTGCCTTCCATCAGGAAAGGTTTGTTTTTTTCCGTTTCGCGGGCGGTGCGGGTCATGATCTGTACCGACTCCAAGGGGTATTTGCCATAGGCTGTTTCGCCGCTAAGCATTACTGCATCGGTACCCGAGAAGATGGCAGTAGCAATGTCGCTGACCTCGGCGCGGGTAGGCCTGGGGTTGGTAATCATGGAGTGGAGCATCTGCGTGGCAATGATTACAGCCTTTTTTTGACGGATACATTTCTTGATCAGCAATGCCTGTATTACGGGGATGCGCTCGGCAGGCACCTCGATGGCCAGATCTCCACGGGCCACCATAATGCCATACACGTGCACAAGGATCTCATCAATGTTATCCACTCCCTGCTGATTCTCGATCTTGGCAATGATTTTGATAGGGCTGTTGTGCTCATCAAGGATCTTCTGGATGTCCAGCACATCCTGCTTACTCCTCACAAAGGAATGAGCAATGAAGTCAATGTTGTTTTTTATTCCGAACGCAATGAATTCAATATCCTTTGGGGTGAGCGAAGGGAGATCGATTCTGATTCCGGGAAGATTAACGCTTTTCCGGCCCTTAATTACGCCTGAGTTGCAAACCTTGCATAAAAGGTGGGCAGCGTGTTTTTCAACCACTTTCAACTCAATCTCCCCGTCGTCGATCATGATGCGGTTACCCACATCCAGATGGTCAACGATGCCTTCAAAATCCAGGTAAAGGCAAAGGTCATCGGAAGGGACTCCCTTTCTTCCCTTGACCATGATTAACTGATCCCTGGCCACCACCAAGTCGGATGGTGAGGCATTGGTTCTTATTTCTGGTCCTTTGGTATCAAGCAGAAAAGGAATCCGTGAGGAAACTTTTCTAACATTTTCAATCAACCCAAGGGCTTGTTCTGGTGTCTGGTGTGCCGTGTTAATGCGTACTACGTCCATGCCCGCATCATGCAACTGCCTGATAAATTCAGTGTCACAGCGCTTGTCTGAAATGGTGGCAACAATCTTGGTCAGTTTTTCCATGGCTGGGGTTTTGAGAAAACAAATTTAAGTTTTTGCTTTTACTTGACACTTAACCAAAACAACTTAATTGAACTTTTGCGAGTCATTGCCCCGATTGTTCAAATTGTTTTCCTGGAAAAATTTTTAAAAATTTTTAAAAATAGCCTATTTTAGTAGAAAAATAGAACTATGCGAGGACTGCAAGCCCTTTTCACCATCATAACTGCCTGTCTCCTTTCCATGAATCTGTATGCCCAGACATTCTATAATACTGGTTCTACGGTGGATGCAATAACCAATCCGCTGTCCGGGATCTTACTGGCTGGGGGTGCCACCGATAATGATGATGCCATGCGCTGGTTTCTTCAAAGGGCCGATGGGGGAGATATTGTGGTAATCAGGGCAACAGGAAGCGATGGCTATAACAATTACCTGTATTCGGGTTTGGATGTGGCGGTGAACTCGGTTACTTCAATTGTAATTGCCAGCCAGGCATCAGCTGACCAGCAGGTGGTTTATGATGCAATGATCAAGGCAGAAGCATTGTTTATTGCAGGGGGTAATCAATGGGATTATGTCAATTTCTGGAAAAACACCTTGGTGGAGGATGCCATTCATTACCTGGTGAACGATAAGGGCGTTACGATAGGTGGCACCAGCGCAGGACTTGCAGTACTTGGGGAGGTAGCTTATACGGCCGAGAATAATACCGTCTGGTCTTCAGAAGCATTAAATGACCCTTACCACTTCAGAGTTACCCTTGACAATGATTTTCTTCATATCCCCTTCCTGGAGGAAGTGGTCACCGACTCACATTATAACCGGATACAGGGTGATGATGAGGACCGCAAGGGAAGGCACGTAGTCTTTATGGCCAGGATGGTGATGGATTGGGATATGGATGCCAAAGGCATTGGCATAAATGAATACACTGCGGTAGGAGTAAATGAAGATGGCATGGCCCGGGTTTTCGGAAACCCTGCTTATGAGGATTATGCCTATTTTTTGAAAGTGAATGGAGAAGTTCCTGAATCATGTGAAGCTTCGATTCCGCTTACGTGGAACCATGACGGGCAGGCGCTCTCGGTTTATAAAATATTGGGTAACCCGGAGGGAAACAATAGCTTTGACCTGACCGACTGGCAAGCCGCCAGTGGAGGGGAGTGGCAAAACTGGTATGTGATGGACGGGGTTCTGTTTGAAGCCCTTGATGGCGGATTTTATCAGCTGCGGTTTACCATAAAACATGGCATTACCGAGGCTCCAGTTCAGGGTGCAAAAGTAGAACTGGAAGGGCAGGAAGCACAATATACCAACGCAACAGGAGTCGCCTTATTTGTTGATATTGAAGGGGGTTCGGAACTTGATTTCATGGTGAGCCGTGATGGCTTCCTTTCTGAAGAAGGAATAGTGACAGTGATTGACGAGCATGTGGACCAGGTCGTTTTGCTTTATCCCGGGTCGGACGTTGGTGCTCCTTCAGTCAGAACCCCGGGATTGTCAACGTATCCCAATCCTGCGGTAAATGGTTACTTTAATATTAATCTTCCGGATTATCCTGGAAAGGCCAAGCTGAGAATTATCAATGCCCTGGGTGTCATAATGCTGAATCAGGAACTTCAGCCGGAAGGGTCAGGACAGATTCGTGTTTACACCAGCGGTTGGCCCTCCGGGATATACATGATTTTGCTTGAATCTCCTGAGGGTGTCTGGAGAGAGGAAATCCTAACTCCCTGACTTCCGGGTTTTATTTTACTTTAACGGGTTTCAGTTCCTCAAAGAAAATATCGCCATTGGGCACCTCAAAGTCCATGCTGATTACTCTTTGTTTGTTATCAGCGTTAAACTTAAGCACGCCGAAGTCAAACCAGGCGTGAATGTTGTCCCAATCGATCTTCCAGGTGTCGTAATGCCAGTGGCTGAGGGTGGCCGAGAGTTCGGGTGAGCGCTCAAATTCCAGTCGCAGCCTGTCGTTTTCCTGTTTTATGAAAATGTTTCCATAAATGGCAGATTGATATGTTCCCGTAAACGCCTCCGCTTCAAGGGTGGGCTGGGTATTCAACACCCGTGCCTCTTTGATGGTGGTGATTCGGGGGTCTTCAACCGGCCTGCGTTCTGCTCTTGCAAGTAATTCGGCTGACCAGTCGCGTGGTTCCTGCCCCAGCATCATCTCAAGGGTGTAATTGGTGATGGCTGTCATCAGGCTCTTGATGCCATTGGTCAGCACCACAACCCCAAGTTTTTCTTCGGGGATAAGCCGTACTTCCGACAGCATCCCATCATATCCCCCGGTATGCCCAACGCTTAAACGGCCATGATAGTCGCTCAGTCCCCAGCCCAGCCCATAGCTGTTGAAGTGGCGGTTAAAGTCCTGCCGCTGGGTGCGATTCACCACAAAATTGCTGTGGGCCGTCCAAAGCATGTTAAAGCCAGAGGGGGGCAGCAGAGTGTCCTCGCCCCAGATGCCCAGGTTCAAGTTAAAGATCATCCACTGGGCCATGTCTTTTATGCTTGAGTTCAGCCCGCCCATTGCAGCCACCTGGGTCCAGTCTTCCCACTTGATGGGGACGTTTTGTCCATCAACCAAGGAGTGAGGGGTGGCGAAATTTCCTTTTGAGGTAAGTTCTGCAGTTCCCACAATGGTGCGGCTCATCCCCAGGGGCTCTAGAATACGTTCCCTGACATTTTCTGCCCAGCTCTTTCCGGTTACCTCCTCAATGACCAGTCCAGCCGCCATGTACATCAGGTTTGAATAGCCATACCCATTGCGGAAGCCAAAGGCTTGCGGCAGGTGTGCTGCTGACCTGACGATCTCTTCGGTGCTCAGGTCTGATTTATACCAAACCACATCCCCGCTGAACGTGCCCAGCCCGATGCGGTGGCTCATCAGGTCGCGGATATTGGCCTCCCGGCTGACCCATGGATCGTACACCTCAAACCAGGGAAGATATTGCTGGACCTTATCGTTCCATTTGATTTTTCCCTCCTGCACCAGTATAGCCAGCATGGTTGCCGTAAAAGCCTTGGTGTTCGAGGCAATGGCATACAGGGTGTTCTCATCAGGGGTGCCGTGCTTTCCAACCTCCATTGCCCCATAACCTTTACTGAAGATCAACTCGCCATCCTTCACAATCCCAACAGCCATGCCGGGCATATCCCAGTCGGTGAGAACCTGCTCATAATAGGCATCAAGTTTTTCAAGGAGGACTTCAGGGGGTGTTGCAAAGGAATTAATTGCGATGACCAAAATGGCAGTCAGGAGTAAGAAGGCTTTTCTCATGTTGTATTTAGAAAATGAGGGTTATTTCAATTTGATAACTGGCAGCAATAATAACAAAAAATGTTTAATGAGGTTGATATTACTTCATGTTTGTCATGGGAAGATAAAAAAAACCGCCCTGATTAATAAATCAGGACGGTTCCAGCTTAAAATGGCTCGCTAAATGCCATACATGTCTATAATCTCTTGCTTTGATTTGCCAAGGATGTTGTATTTCTTACCCACTTTTTTGAAAGCCTCCAGGGCTTTTTCAAGGTGGTGCATTTCGTGTCCGGCCGATATTTGGGTTCTGATTCTTGCCTGGCTTTGGGGTACAACAGGAAAGAAGAAGCCGATAGCATAAATGCCTTCTTCAAACAAGTCGCGTGAGAAATCTTGTGCCAATTTTGCATTAAAGAGCATAACAGGCACAATAGGGGTGTCACCTTGTTTCAATATAAACCCAGCTTCACATAAGCCATTGCGCCAGAAGGAAGTGTTGCTCTCCAGCTTATCACGGCGGTCAGTAGAAGCAGACAGAATTTCAAGCACTTTAATAACTCCTGCCACAATGGGAGGGGCAATGGTATTTGAGAACAGGTATGGCCGGGCTCTCTGACGGCACAATTCCACCAGTTCCTTTCGACCTGATACACAACCCCCGGATGCTCCTCCAAGGCCCTTGCCAAAGGTGGTGGTAATGATGTCAATCTTACCCATCACCCCATACTGCTCGTGGGTGCCGCGGCCAGTCTTTCCAATAAAACCGCTGGCATGCGAGTCATCCACCAATAGCAAGGCATCATATTTCTCGCAAAGGGCCACCATCTCATCGAGCTTGGCAGTGTCGCCGTCCATAGAGAAAACACCATCGGTTATCACAACCTTCAGTCGCCTGTTGTTGTGAAGTTGGAGCTTGCTTTCGAGGTGCTCCATGTCAGAATGCTTGAAAGTATCGTGCATAGCGCTGCAAAGCCGGATGCCATCAATAATGGAAGCATGCACCAACCGGTCGGATATCATGACATCATCCTTGGTCAGCAGAGCCTCAAACACACCAGCATTGGCGTCCATGCATGACGGGAAAAGAATGGTGTCTTCCGTGCCCAGAAATTCGGTAACCATATCTTCCAATTGTTTATGAATGTCCTGGGTGCCGCAAATAAACCGTACCGATGACATACCGTAGCCATGCGAATCGAGGCCTTCGTGAGCCGCCTTGATAACCTCAGGGTGACTTGACATGCCCAGGTAGTTGTTGGCGCAAATGTTTATGACTTTCTTAAGAGAGGCCCCCACGGGAAACTCAACCTCAATGTCGGCAGCCTGCGAAGAGTGAATGAAACGTTCCTGCTTAAAAAGCCCGGCTTCTTTAATGCCTTCAAGGACTTCGGCATACATCGCCCTGGTTTTTTCTGAATATGCCATAATGCCTCCTATTTTAGAAATTCATTTACAAGGTCAACGATTTTATTTACGCTGTCGAATGCCTCAGGCGTAGCCTTGTCATCCGGAATGGAGATTTTGTATTTATTTTCCAGAAAACGTTTAAGGGATACCATGGAAAATGAATCAACAATCCCTCCCGAAATCAGTGGGGTGTCAAAGTTGACTTCCGTGTCGTCTTCCACGTATTCCTGTATTACATAATCTCTTACAACTTCTTTCATTTCTTCCATAATTCAGTCTCTTTTTGGTTGATTGTTATTAGGTTTTGGTGAGCTTAATAAATCGTTGTGCCGGTTTTCCCCAGGCATTTATTTATTAATCATCTTCAAGGGTTGAAGTATCGCCAATTTCTTCTCCCCACTCTTTGGCCTTAAGGATACGGCGCATGATCTTGCCGCTCCGGGTTTTGGGCAATGTTTCCACAAATTCGATCTCCTGTGGCATGGCCAGAGGTGAGAGTTTTTTGCGGACGAAGTTCATAATCTCCAGGTCGAGTTCTTTGCTGGGTGTATGGCCTGGCTTAAGCGTCACAAAAGCTTTAACCACCTCCATATTCAAGAAGTCAGGTTTGGCTACAACAGCAGATTCAGCTACGGCAGGATGTTCAAGCAGGGCAGATTCCACCTCAAAGGGGCTCACCAGGTGACCACCGGTATTGATCACATCATCATCCCGCCCAACGAACCAGAAATACCCTTCTTTGTCAATACTTGAGCGGTCGCCGGGAAGATACCATCCTTTTCTGAATTTGCCCTGGAAGGCTTCCTCGTTTCTCCAGTAGGTGCGCATCATGGCAGGCCAGCCCGGTTTAATGGCGATAAGGCCAACCTTACCAGGCTCGGCGAGAGGTTCGTAAGTTTCCGGGTGTACAACGGTGGCTTCAATGCCGGGAAATGGCTTTCCCATAGACCCTGGTTTGACCTTCATGCCTGGATAGTTTGAGATCATGATCGACCCAGTCTCGGTTTGCCAGTAGGTGTCGTAAAAAGGCTTCCCAAATACTTTCTCAGACCAGATGACAGCTTCTGAATTCAGGGGTTCTCCCACTGATGCCAAATGGCGGAGGCATGAAAGGTCATATTTGTTTGCAACCTCTCCCCCTGCTTTCATGAGGGAACGGATGGCGGTTGGGGCGGAATACCACATTGTAATCCGGTGTTTCTCAATAAACCGGTACCACGCATCGGCCGAAAAACCAGCATCGAGCACACACTGGGTAACACCATTGCTAAAAGCCCCGATAATTCCGTAGGATGTACCGGTGACCCATCCCGGGTCGGCTGTGCACCAGTATATGTCATCATCGCACAGGTCAAGGACCCACTTGGAGGTAAGATATTGTGAAATTAAAGAGTAATGCACATGTTTAACCCCCTTAGGCTGACCTGTAGTTCCGGAGGTGTAATGCAAAACTGAAGGCGATTCTGCCAAAGTGGGGTAGATTTCGAAGCTATCCACTTTTTGTGTTTCGTCAAGATTGAAACTTTTCTCCCTGGGGCCAAGGGGCTTGGCCGGGTCATGGTCAACGATTATGATGTATTCCAGGAATGGCATTTTGTCGAGGATCTTCCTGACTTTCGGAGCATGCTTTTTCTGGGTGATTATTGCCCTTGTTTGTGCGTTTTCAAGCCTTACAAAAAGAGACTCATCGCCAAAGGCTGAAAAGAGTGGTTGTGCAATGGCACCGATCTTAAGTATGCCGAGGAATCCCAGGTAGAGTTCAGGGATTTTATCCATGAAAAGGCAAACCCTGTCTTCGGGCTGAATACCCAGGCTTCTCAGAAAATGACCAATGGTGTTGGAGTTGAGACGAACATCATTGTAGGTGAAGGTTATTTCCTTGCCGCCCATCCCTTCCCAGATCAGGGCCGGCTTATCTGCCATCCCCAATTGACAAATCCGGTCAGAACAATACCAGCCGATGTTAATCACATTTCCCGGCTGGTATTCCAATTCTTTTTCCGCAATGCTCCAGTTGAAGTTCTTTAACCTTTCTTCGTAAGATCCAATGTGCGTCATAGTATTCTTCAGATATATGGTGAAACCTATGAAATTTGCGCATTGATAAAGGCAACTGGAGGGGCCAATCCCTTGTGTTCTATTCGTCAGTTCTTATTCCCTGTCCTCCTTCTCAATAATTACAACTGCCTTTGCCATATCTTTCAAGTGCGATAAAGATACAAGAATTTTTATGAAACCAAAATTTCGGAAAAAATCTTTTGCAGTTCCGGTTAATTGAATAAAAGGTTTGCCCGATGATTCGTTGCAAACCTCAATGTCGGTAAGAATAATGCCAGTGTTAATGCCTTTCCCGAGGGCTTTCAGGAAAGCTTCCTTTGCACAAAACCTCGCGGCAAAATGCTGGTATTTATTGGCCTTTGATTCGCAATAGCGAATTTCACCTGGAGTAAACACCGTATGCTGAAAGCCCGGGTCGGCTTCCATGGTTTTCCTTACGCGGTCAACCTCAATGATATCAGTGCCCAGGCCGTATATCAAATGGCGCCTAATTTTTTTCCTACCTTGATGAATTTCTCTATGGCAAATTCCACCTGTTCCTTACTATGGGCAGCACTTAACTGTACACGAATCCTTGACTTGCCTCTGGGTACTACAGGGAAATAGAATCCGATCACATAGACTCCTTCTTCAAGCAGGGCGTCGGCAAATTGCTGCGAAAGCTTGGCATCGTTTGGAAGATGGCCAAAAAGGACAGGAACAATGGAATGTACCCCTGGCACAATGGTGAAGCCGGCTTCTGTCATTCCTTTGCGGAAAAGCTGAGTGTTTTCGTAGAGTTTATCCCGCAGGGCTGTGGTTTCTGAAAGCATGTTTATCACCTCCAGGGTAGCTCCTGCAATAGAAGGCGCCAGAGAGTTGGAGAAAAGGTATGGGCGTGCCCTTTGTCTGAGCAAGTCAATAATTTCCTGGCGACCAGAAATGCAACCCCCTGAAGCCCCTCCCAATGCCTTCCCAAAAGTGGTACAAATGATATCTACGCGATCCATTACGTTGCGATATTCATGGGTTCCTCGTCCTGTTTTCCCAACGAAACCAGTGGCGTGTGAATCATCGACCATAACCAGCGCATCATATTTTTCAGCCAGATCGCAAATTTTGTCCACATCGGCGATGATGCCATCCATCGAGAAAACGCCATCGGTGACAATCAATTTAAAACGGGCCTCACGGGCGTCCTGAAGCACATCCTCAAGGTCTTCCATGTCGTTATTCTTGTACCTGAAGCGCTTGGCTTTGCATAATCTAACCCCATCAATAATGGAGGCGTGATTCAGTTCGTCGGAGATAATGGCATCCTGCTCGCTGAGCAGGGGCTCGAAAACCCCTCCGTTGGCATCAAAGGCCGAGGAGAAAAGGATGGTGTCGTCCATGCCCAGAAACTCACTGAGTTTTGCTTCCAGATCCTTATGCACTTTCTGCGTTCCGCAAATGAACCTGACCGAGGACATCCCATAACCATACTTAAAGAATGTATAATTGGCCGCCGCCATAACCCGGGGGTCTGAGGATAAGCCAAGGTAATTGTTGGCACAAAAATTCAGGACTTTTTTGCCGTTTGTTTCTATTTCAACCCCTTGGGGGCTTGTTATAACTCTTTCTCTTTTGTATAAACCAGCATCACGAATTTCCTGAAGTTGGTGCTGGAGGTGCTCCTGAAATTTGCCGTACATAATTTTGTGTATTTTCCTTATTTTAAAGCGGGTCAAAATTAATAAATCCTTTGGAGGGGGCAGGCAAAAAACCTGAATTTTGTTCAAAACAGGCAAAGTTTTTGATTGCAGCAAAGGGTAACCAAAAAATTAACCATGAAAACGATCAAAAAGATGAAGGGCTTTTTTACCCTCTTCGCTTTTATTGTATGGCTGTAACCTTGCGCAGCCATTTCCATTCAGGGAAATCCAGGTCCTTTCATTTCCGAATAAGCCGCAACACTGATCTGGCAGGCCTCTGAATTTTATATCTGGAACTTCAGTTTGCAAAACCCGCCCCTTGATCCGTCTGAAAATATCTCCCATCATCTGACAGCGGAAGAAAAAGCAATGACCTGTGAATCGCTCGAATGGTTAATGCGCGTTGAAGGCCCAATGGGCAACGTACCCGGGCTAAAAGCGCCAAATTCAAAATTATTTTTGGCCCCATCCGGTAGCGTTTCGCCTTTCTCCTAAAGCATCCCTGTTCCTTCCGGTTCTTTTATTCCCTGATCCTGTTTTTCTGGCTATCCCTTAATTGCCTTTGAAGAAGCAAAGGAATAGGAAGAACCGATTCGGCGAAAAGGGGGAATAAAAATCTTTTCAAATCCGGTTTAGCATCAGAGTTCAGACGTAGTTAACACGTAGTTCAGACGTAGTTCAAACGTACACACACGTCTAAACTACGTCTTAAATACGTTTAAGATTTGTTTAATCTACGTTTAAGATTATAGTCAGTTATATTGCGGAAGAGGTCCTTTTCCACCCCTGTTTTGAATGCTTTTTTTGGCGTCAGGGGATTCAAAGCCAGTCGAAAATATTTTTTCCCGTAAGGGGAAAAAGAAAAGGCTGCCTCGTTTGACTGAGGCAGCCTCTTTTCCTTGAAAGGGGAGTTGTTGTTTTTTTCAGGTCTTACCTGCGGCCACCGCCACCGCGTCCCTGACGGGGTTGGTTGGGACGATTGCCCTGTGGACGGTTCTGGTTTCCGCGACCGGCTCCTGAACCATCCTGCAGACGCTGCTGCTGTTGCTGCTTGCGTTGTTCACGAAGTTGTTGCTTCTCTGCTTTGCGCTGTTCACGGAGGGCTTTACGCTCTTCGCGGCGAGTCTGGGCTTGTTGTACAGCCTCGGGGTTGTGGGTGGTAGGATCCTGCACACGAAGTCTTTCGCGCTGCTGAACCTGATTCTCGGTGTTCTGCGGGTCGCGCTGACGGTTGCGAACATTCTGAGGTTCCTGGGTCTGGGCCAGGGCGGCGCTGCTTATGCCCAGTGCCAGGGCAATGACTAACATGGATTTTTTCATCTCTGTAAGAATTTTAGGTTTACGAATTTGCTTTTTGATTTCTCCTGAAAGGGGTAAGAAACCGCTGTCATTCAATTACAGGGTAAAATTACAACCCCATGCATGAAGGAATTATGAAAAACATGCAAATCAAAGCAGTTTTTTGATTTTTTTACAAATCTGCGGGAAAGTCCAGCGTGAAAGCAGTGCCCTGTCCGGATGGGGAATCCAGTCGAATGACAATTCCGTGAAAATCGGCAATGGTTTTGGCAATGGCTAGTCCCAGTCCATGCCCATCGGGCGACTTGCGTTTTTTGAAGCGTTGAAAAAGGTCTGCTGCCTGTTCGGGAGGGATTCCCGGTCCATGGTCTCTGATCCTGACTTTAAAGTTGTTCCCTTCAACGTAACAATGAATCTCCACCGGTCCAGCCGGAGTATCGCCCGAAAATTTCACCGCGTTGTTGATGATATTAAACAGCAAGGTAAATAAAAGCGAACGGTTGGCCTTGCTGAGGTGCTGTTCGCAATCAAAGCGGGTGAGGATATCAAGCCCCTTATCATTGGCTACCGGCTCAATCTCTTCTATCACCTCGGTGAGTAATTCCTGCAGGGGAAAGTTGTCGTTTTTAATGAATTGGTGATTCTCAACCCTGGCTATGAGCAGGAGGGAGTTGATGATGCCTTTCAGACGATGAAGGGTGCGCAGCGATTCTGATACTTTTTCAGCACTCTGCTCTTTCAGGTCTCCATTGCTGATCAGGTTTTCAAGGCGGCTTTGCAGCACCGATATTGGGGTTAGCAACTCGTGCGAAATATTGGCCGTGATCTCCTTTTCTCGCGTGAAGAGGTCATCGATCTTTTGCATGAGCTCATTCAGCGTAAGGTCGAGATAGGCAAAATCGGTGGTAGTTGTTTGTACCGGCGTCCGGTCGAAGAGCGCCGGGCTTTTCGTTTCCCTGAGTTTATGGGTGATCAATTCAAGCGGGCGGGTGAGCACGCGCGCCAGGGTGGTATCGGCCACAAAGGAAATAATTACAAAGAGTCCAAGCAGGATCAGGGTAATGTTGCGGATGTTTCTTTCGGTCTCATAAATACTGTCGAGGCTGGTGCCGATCTCCAGCAGATAGGTTTCCCCATCCACAATAAATGAATAGTTGAGCACCCGGTAATCGATGATTTCGTTGTCCACCCTGCGCTGGGCCACTTCAATGAAGTTCCAGAGACTGTCGGAAGGGGCTGGCTCAAGGCTGATGTATTCCTGCTTCAGGATGTTATAGCTGCCGATGCCCTGGTCCAGATTTCCTGCCATAAGCCCTTCCACCCCAAACTCTCCAATGAGTCCAATGACTTGCTCCCGTTTGTTGATGAGTTCATTATCCGTCTGGATAATATTAACCCTTTCCAGGAAATAAGGCATCACCAGGAGGAAAATCATTACGAAAATAAGTTTCGTAAGCAAATTATACCAGGCAAGCTTGTAGCGCAGCTTCATGAATCAGTCGATGTTAGCCCTGTATCCTACACCTCTGACGGTTTCAAGCCAGTCGACCGGGGCATATTCAGCCAGTTTTTTTCGCAGGTTCTTTATGTGGACATCAATGAAATTACTGTCGTATTCATCTCCCAGCAGGTTGCCCCAAACATGCTCATACAGCTGCATGCGTGTCAGCGCCCTGTTCTTGCTGAGGAGGAGGTAATGCAGCAGGTCGAACTGCTTTTTGGTGATATCCACTTCAATGTCCTGGCAGGTAACCTTTCGGGAAAGAGGGTCCAGCAAAAAGTCGCCAAATTGAATGTGGTTGGTTTTCATCCCGAATTTGCGTCGGGCGATGGCAGCCATACGGGCATTGAGCTCCGCAAGTGAAAAAGGCTTGGCCAGGTAATCATCAGCCCCCAGGTCCAATCCTTTGATCCGGTCGTCCACTTCTCCGCGGGCGGTAATGATAATGAAAGCGGCCTCATGATTGATCTCTCTGGCCTCCCGCAACAGGTCAAGCCCATCATAGTCGGGCAATCCCAGGTCGAGCAGGATAAAATCGTAAAGGTTTACAGCGATCTTTTCAGAAGCATCCATACCTGTGGTGGAGACTTCTACCAGGTAATGCTCCTTGCTGAGAAAGTCGGCGATTTCTTGTGCCAGGCTTTTTTCATCCTCTACAATCAGTACATTCATCCTCAGTTGATCTTATAATAAAATCCCAGGGTAAAGAAGAACCGCCCTTCAGTATCCCCGTTTTCGTCACCGATAAAGTTAAGAAAATATGCGGGTTCAAACTCAATACTCAGGCGATCGAGGTAGAATTCAACCGGAATGCTTAGCTGCATATCCAGCATGCGAAAGTCTTCTTCTTCAACGGTGGTCGCATAAGTGTTTCGGTTTCCTCCCGGCCCCGGTCCTTGTCCGCCACCACCCTGGCCCCCGTATTGCCTGAGCCAGGCATAACTGCCAAACAGGAAGGAAACACCCGGGTTAAAGGTAAAATAGCTGTCTTTTTTTCCGAAAGAAGGGGTGCGGAAATAATGGGTGTTGTCCACCACGAGGTAAAAACTGTTTTCCTCTGCCAGGAGCCATCCGGGTGTGAAGGTGGTATAAAGCAGCCTCCAGTCAACCCCAAGGCTGGCACTCAGGAAGGTATAATCAGCATAAAAAGTGGTGTCGATGCTTTCTCCTCCGTGATATTGCGAAACGCTGAGGCCGGCATCGAAAACTTTGTTGAAGACATAGGAATACCCGACTGAGAGGTCAACAAAGGAAAAGAAAGGTTCCTGTTCGGGCAGGTGATAGAATGCGGCGGCGGCCCAAAGGCCTTTCTCCCAGGCATAGATCAGTTCACCTGAGAAATAGGGCTGGTTGCCCGATACGCTTGTACCGTAATAGATCAGGTCGCTGCCATAGCCTGCACCAGCAAAAAACTGGTGGGCTGGTTCTTTGTCTGCAAGGCTGTCGGCTGGTAGTTCGGTTTGACCGAAAACCGGCATAAAGCCCAGCAAAAACAAGGGCAGCAGACTGTTGATCAGCAAATTTCTCATGGATGGTTCAGAAAAGGTTATGGCTTATCTTCTGCCCGGGCGGCGAGCTCCTTTTGGACGGCCTGCCCCTGCAGGACGGCCACCGGGACGGATTATCTCGGGCCGTGCACCGCGGTCCTGACGCAGGCGCTGACGATTCCTTTCTTCCGCTGACTTGTTGGGGGCAACCTGCTTAACCTCTTCCTTTTCTGCCTGTTCTACAGGGGTCTCGGTAGGAGTCTGAGGGGGTTGTACCTTTTCTACTTCCTTTTCCGGGGTTTTTTTCTCAGGTTCCTGGGCATATAACGGCTGAACCACAGCCCCAAGCAAAAGCATCCATGCTATGGTGAGCAGTGTTTTCATTTGATTTTGACGTTTTATATAATGCAAAGATAGAACCCCAAAATGAAGAATAAATGAATTTTACTGTTGCACAGCCAGAATCTTCTGGTATCCGTTTCCGTTTGCCAGGATTTCCAGAGCACGCGCAATTTCCTGATCCTGTGAAAGTGATGCCAGCACACGCCCTTTCTGATAATAGTAGCGCGAGGCGATTTCTTCCTTCAGCAGCATCGTGATTTCTTCCCTGAAGGTGATCAGGTCTTCTTCCTTGTTGTGCATCATCTTTTGCTGCAAGGCTTTATATTCCGTTTCGATGGCGCTGAAATATTTTTCATGGGCCGAGGCTTCCTTCAATTCTTCCAGGAGCCTTTCGCTGCGGGTTTCGTATTCATAATCCTTGTCGGAAAGGAAGTCAACAAATTCAAAAAAGATTTCATCGGTGATCACAAACTGGTCGGCAGGAGGAATGCTCTCATGCTCCCGGTAAAACTGGTTGGCATAGTCAAAGATCAGGAAGCGGCTGGCAAGGGCGAAGGTGATGTTGCTCAGTCTCTGGGCGTCCACCGCTATATCGGGTTCAATCCCGCCTCCATCATATACCACGCGACCATTACGGGTGTTAAAGGCTTTTTTCAATGAATCGGGAATCAGCGCAACACTGCCATCCTCGTTGCGCTGGGCATAATCAATGGCCTGGATGCAACGTCCACTGGGAATGTAATACTTGGCTACCGTGACCTTCAGTTGGGTGTTGTAGCTCAGGGGGATCACGTTCTGCACCAGTCCTTTGCCAAAGGTGCGCTGACCAAGGATAACTCCGCGGTCGAAGTCCTGGATAGCCCCAGCCACAATCTCCGATGCAGAAGCAGAACCCCTGTCAACCAATACCACCAGGGGAATTTCGGTGTCAATGGGGTTATTGAGGGTGCGGTGGTTTGTGTTGCGATCTGCTATCTTGCCCTGGGTGCTTACCACCAATTCGTCTTTTTCTACAAAGAGATTAGTGATGTTTACAGCTTCATTGAGCAAGCCTCCTCCGTTGCCGCGCAAATCAAGCACAATATTTTCAATATTGTTATTTTCCTTTAATTCATTAAGGGCTTCCTTAACCTCCCGGCCTGCATGCTGGGTGAAGCCTGTCAGCTTGATATAGCCGGTTTTTTCATCCAGCATTCCATAATAGGGTATGTTGCTTATGGTCACTACCTCACGGATTACATCCCTCAAAAATGGCTCAGGCTCCCCATCGCGTTCAATCAGCAGTGACAGGGTGGTGCCGGGTTGCCCCTTCAATAGTTCGCGCACATCTTCCGAGGATTTTCCCTTTGCCGACTGCCCGCTGATTTCAAGGATGCGGTCGCCGGGCAACAGGCCTGCCTTGTATGCCGGAAAGCCTTCATAGGGTTCGGTGATGATGGTATAATCTCCACGTGTTGTGATCAGCGCCCCAATACCACCGTATTGCCCGGTGGTCATAAAACGCATGTCCTCAATTTGCGACTCCGGGATGAAATTGGTATAGGGGTCCAGCGAATACAGCATCTCATCGATGCCAGTCTTCATCAACTCGGAGGGATTTACATCATCAACGTAGTTTACAACGATCTCGCGAAACAGGCTGGCGAAGATGTCAAGATTCTTTGCAATCTCAAAGTTTTGCGAATTAAAGGCGGTAAAAACCACGGCCATCCCCGAAAGGCTCAGAATCAGTAAAAGGGTTCTCGTTTTCTTATGGAATTTCTTCAGCAGATTCATCGGACAAAATTTAAGTAAAAAAAATAATTTAAGGCACTGGATCGTAGCCGCTGCCTCCCCAGGGGTTGCACGACAAAAACCTTTTCAGAGTAAGCCAGCCCCCTTTAAACGGGCCATGCTTCCTGATGGCTTCCACCCCGTAATGCGAGCAGGTCGGCGTATAACGGCAACTGTTGGGCAGATAAGGCGAAATTGCTCCCTGGTAGAATTTGATCAAGCCCACCATAAGCATTATCAGCGCCTTATTTATAAATCTCAATACAGCCATTTTGATCATTCCCGGGGAGCGCTGGCCGCCTTATTAGCTTCAGCCTCCGCTTGTAATTTTTGCAAAGTTAAGATGATTTTATTTTCTATTTCGCTGTAAGGCAGTATTTCACGGGAAGTATACACAAAGGCCAGCAGGCATAAAAGCTTCTCGTCTTCAAGAAACGTATAAAAGCCCTGTTTGTTTTTCCGATAGGCTTCTTTTATTCGCCTTTTGAGGAGGTTGCGTTCGGTGGCTTTCTTGTAATTTTTTTTGGAAACCGAAACCATTGCTTTGGCAGGATGCGTAAATAGTGCCGAAGATGGCAACTGGCGAAAAGGCCAGGTGGGGTTTTGCCTGGCGATATGCTCCGGAAGGGGTTGGGCCTGTCCTTCAAAAATCACCCCGTTGTCCTTGAAGAAATGTGGCTCCAGGTTGTAATCATCCAGAAACAGGAAAAAAATGCGAAAGGGATAGACGAAAAAGCCCTCTCCCTGGTTGAAAAGCAGTTCCTTGAGACGGAAAGTACAGAGCCGTTCGCTTTTCCTGAAGGTTTGCATGCAACCCTTGTGGTCAGTTTATTTCCGGACTGAATAAAAAAACAGGCTGTCCGGCCGCTGCCCTATTTTTTGTTCTTCTGGAGAAAGTCCCCAATGGCCATGGCCATCGACGGACATTTCTCGTTGGGCGCCTTGATGTGAAGGGTGTAGCCCTCCTCTTCAACAGCCTGGGCTGTAGCATCACCAAAAGCACCGATGATCGTTTCTCCCTGAACATAATCGGGAAAATTTTTCTTCAGCGAGGCCACTCCAAACGGACTGAAAAAGATCATCATTTGAAACTCATTAATTTTCAAATCAGAAACATCTTCCGGAACCGTGCGGTATATAGGGGCAAACTTAAAGTTCACCTTATATTGGTCCATCAGTTGCGGGATGTCATTCTGATGATTCTCGGCACACACAAAGAGATATTTCTCATCCTTTTGTTTCCGGATGACATCGAGCAGGTCATTAAATTGGGTCTTGCCGAAAAAAATCTTACGCTTGCGGTATTGAACGTATTTTTGCAGGTAAAGCGCAATAGCTTCTGAGGTGCAGAAATACTTCATGTTCTCGGAGACCTGTACCCGCATTTCCTCTGCCAGGGAGAAGAAATGATCCACCGCATGCTTCGAGGTGAAGATCAATGCAGTAAAGTCAGGAATGTGAATGCGCTGCTTACGGAAATCCTTGGCACTGATCCTTTCCACTTTAATAAGCTTGCGAAAGGTCAGGTTGAGGTTAAATTGTTTTTCCAGATCGGCATAGGGCGATTTTTCTCCTTCTGGGGCGGGCTGGGATATTAAAACATGTTTTATTTTCAAAGCGCCTTCTCCTAATTTTATTGGTTAACGAATTGAAGCGTCCATTTAAAAGCCCCCGTTTACAGGGGGTAAAGAACATTTGTGGCAGCCTTGGCCAGGATCAGCAAGGGGGCCAATTCGATGGCACAAAGGTACAAAATTAAGTAATACACCGAAAAACCGGGTTGCTGAAACCCGATGGCTGCCCCCCTAAATCCTTTGCCCAGGTTAAGCAATACCAGCAGGCCCCAAACCAGGTAAAGCCCGGTAAGCGATGGGGTGTAAGCCAGATACACGACAAAGGGCAGGATAAGGATGCCTGCCAGGTTATTAAACAGGAAGAGGTTCTTGATGTAGGCTTCATTGGTGGGTTGGGTGCGGAATACCCACGCCAGGAAACTTGTAAACATCCTTTTCAGGGGATAATAAACGATTAGCAGCCCCAGCACCAACAGAAAAATCACTCCTTCATGAAGGCTGCCGGGGATGCTGCCTGTGCCAAGCTGTTGGATGGTTAGATAGATCAGCAGTGACAGCATCAGCAAATAATTGAAAAACATAAGCCAGAAAGGGGTCTCATCAAAGAAACCGCCGTCCCGTTCCATTTGGCTGAAATGTCGCCCGCCAAGGGTCGCCCTGAAAAACTGCCGCGTGCGTGAGGGGAAAAGCAGGTGGGCTAAAGCGATAGCCCCCGTGCTTGCAATTACAACCCATAGGATCCAGTCCAGGTCTGCCCGCTCTTTCAGCGGCTCAGGTCGGATAGTACCGGCAGTCAACAAGTGCTGACTGCCGTAATAGGACGAAGTGCTGGTCACGGTCATTGCTTCCGTCGAATCAGTTTCCGCTCCAGCTTCTTTTAGCCAGGAGCTGTTTTCAAAAGCAGGAAAAGTATCGGGAAACGAAAAAACCAGTGCCGGCAAGGCTGGCATGGCCTGCAGGGCGAGGCTCAGGGGAAGCAAAGCCAGGAAGAAAAAGAGGCGGCTTATGGAGTTCCTGTCAGCTTGCATGGCCAGAAATTTTTACAAAGGTAGTGGTTTTTGACCGCTCACACCTGTATCGTATAAAATCCTGCTTGTGAAAAAAATAACAAATTAAAGTTCTGACTTTCCTGGTTTGGTGAAAAAAAATACAGTTTTCCTTTGCCCCGGCATAAATTAATCCTAATTTTGCCACACTTTTAATGACAACATAATCAGTCACCTAAATAACCCTTTAGCATGCAATTACTCGAATCTATCAAGCAAAAAGCCAAAAAGGAAAATAAAATCATTGTTTTGCCCGAAGGCACTGAAGAACGTACCCTGAAAGCAGCCAATATCATACTTGAAGAAGGCATTGCCCGCATCATTCTACTGGGCAACCGCGAGGAGATCCTTCGCCTGGCCAAAAAGGAAAGCCTTGGTTCGATTGAAAAGGCCAATATTATCGATCCGGTTACCTGGGACCGCAGGGACTTTTTTGCCGATATGCTTGTTGAGATTCGTAAAAATAAGGGCCTGACCCGTGAGGAAGCTTACCAACTGGTTGCCGACCCCCTTTACTTGGCCACCCTGCTAATCAAGAACGGGGAGGCCGATGGCGAAGTGGCCGGGGCAGCCAATTCTACCGGCAACGTATTGCGCCCCGCCTTCCAGGTGGTAAAGACCCTGCCTGGCATCAGTGTCGTATCGGGAGCCTTTATTATGATTATGAAAGAAGAAAAATGGGGCGAGAATGGCATCATGGTCTTTGCCGACTGTGCCGTCCATCCCGATCCCACTGCAGCTGAACTGGCACAGATTGCCGTGACCACCGCAAAGACAACCCGTGCCATCGTTGGCATAGAACCCCGCGTAGCCATGCTGAGCTTCTCTACCAAGGGCAGCGCCAGCCACCCGATGTGCGACAAGGTGATCGAAGCCACGAAATTGGCCCAGGAAATGGACCCCGATCTGAAGATCGACGGCGAACTGCAAGCCGATGCCGCCATTGTGGAAGCCATCGGCCAAAGCAAGGCCCCCGGCAGCCCCATTGCCGGCAAAGCCAATGTGCTGGTATTCCCCACGCTCGAGGTGGGCAACATTGCCTACAAACTGGTGCAGCGCCTGGCAGGCGCCGAGGCCGTGGGGCCTGTGCTCCAAGGGATGGCAGCACCCATCAATGACCTCTCCAGGGGATGCTCGGTCGATGATATCGTCAACCTGGTGGCCATCACCGTTAACCAGGCCGCAGGCAAATAATAACCTTTCCTTCCGAAATTAATCTTTTTCCCATACACTCAAATCAATTCCAATAAAGAAATGAAAATATTAGTGCTAAACTGCGGGAGTTCCTCCATCAAGTACCAGTTCATCAACATGGCTAACAATGCCGAACTGCTGGCTAAAGGGCTCCTTGACCGTATTGGTCTGAAAGACAGTGAGCTGAAGCATCAGCCCAAGGGCAAGGAAACCTATATGGTAATTAAAAACGTGCCAGATCACGAAGTAGGGATCAACCTGATCCTGAAAGCCCTGCTCGATCCCGATCATGGTGTGATCGAAACCGTTGATGACATCTTTGCCGTTGGGCACCGTGTAGCCCACGGGGGCGAAAACTTCAGCGCCAGCGCGCTGATCACCGATGAGGTGATGAAAAACATTGAAGATGTCATTGAGCTTGCCCCGCTCCACAACCCCGCCAACCTCAAGGGGATTGTTTCGATGAAGAAACTCCTGCCCCAGGTGCCAATGGTAGCTGTGTTCGATACCGCTTTCCACCAGACCATCCCGCAGCACGCCTATATGTACGGCCTGCCCTACGAACTTTATGAGGAAGACAAGATCCGCCGCTATGGGTTCCACGGCACCAGCCACAAATACGTGTTCCAGCGTGCCTGCGATGCCCTGTTTATGCGTCAGGACAATGTCAGGGCCATTACCTGCCACTTAGGAAACGGTGCCTCGGTGGCCGCCATCAAGAATGGCAAATCGGTAGATACCTCTATGGGCCTTACCCCCGTGGAAGGCCTCATTATGGGCACCCGCTCCGGCGACCTCGACCTGGGGGCCCTGCTTTATATTATGAAGAAAAAAGACCTCAGCATTGATGAGGCCAACAACCTGATCAACAAGAAAAGTGGTGTCCTGGGAATCAGCGGCATCTCCTACGATATGCGCGACATTGAAAACGCAGCCTGGAATGAGAACCACAAGCGCGCCCAGCTGGCCCTTGAAATGTATATTTACCGCATTAAGAAATATATCGGGGCTTATGCAGCTGCCATGGGTGGTGTCGATCTGATCATCTTTACCGGTGGCGTTGGTGAGAATGGCCCCGAAACCCGCGAAGCCGTGTGCAAAGGCCTGGAGTTCCTTGGTGTGAACTTCGACCCCGAGCGTAATACCGGCATCCGTGGCAAGCTTGAACTCATCTCACGCCACGATTCACCCGTGAAGGTGATGGTGGTGCCTACCAACGAAGAACTTGTCATCGCTCACGATACCCTTAAGATCGTAGCTTTCAAGAACAATAACAACCAGGAAATTTAATTCCGTTTGTTTCCTTTATCAAGGCCGTCCCTTTGAGGCGGCCTTTTTTTTTCGTATCTCAGAAATAGTTAATACGGAGTTTGTACGGTTTAAACCGTATAAACTCCGTATAAACTCCGTATTAACTCCGATTTTGATCCCACTTTTCAGGGAGTCTTTAATAAGAGATTTAAAACAAAAAAAGCCGCCCCTTAAGCATTGGGAGCGGCTTTCCGATCTTTTTTAGGCCTGGGATTACATATCCTCCATCATTTCGTCGGTGAGCTCAAGGTTGTGGAACACGTTCTGGACATCGTCGTCATCCTCAAACATTTCAATGAGTTTCATCACTTTCTGTGCCTGTTCTTTTTCAAGTTTAACGGTGGTTTTCGGGATGCGTTGCAGCTCCGCGTTCTCGGCTTCAATATTCATCTCTTCAAGCTTTTTCATCATACTGCCAAAGTCTTCCATGGCCGTGTAGATGGTGAAAAAGTTATCTTCGGTCTCCACCTCTTCGGCGCCTGCATCGATCACTTCCATCATAAACTCATCTTCATCGAGCCCGCTCATGGGGACGGTAAACACGCCCTTGCGGTCGAACTGAAAGCTCAGGGCGCCATTGGTTTCGAGTTTGCCGTTGTGTTTATTGAAGTATGAGCGGACATTGGCCACGGTGCGCTGCAGGTTGTCGGTCAGGCATTCCACATAAACGGCTACCCCGTAATTGGCATAGCCCTCGTAGGTCACTTCAGTAAAGCTGCTGGCATTCTTGTCGCTGGCTTTGGTGATGGCACGCTGTACATTGTCCTTGGGCATGTTGGCGCCCTTGGCGTTGGATATGGCCAGCCTCAGGCGGGGGTTGCCTTCCGGGTCAGGACCACCTTCCTTTACGGCAACGGTGATTTCCTTGATGATCTTCGAAAAGATCTTCGAGCGCTTGGCGTCGAGTGCGCCTTTCTTGCGTTTGATGGTTGACCATTTACTGTGACCTGACATATTTTTTTGCTTTAAATTTCGGGCTGTAAAATTATAAAAAAGTCCCCAATTGAGAAAAAAATAAACCAGCCCCGAAACGGGGCTGGCTAGGGATGATATTGAGGGGTAACGGTTAGTCGAAATTAACGATGCGCAGGCCAATGCTGAAGGGGTAAACCTCGGGCCCCTTGCCCTCGCGGAACAGGCTGTTGAGCGAATAGGAGGCGAAGAAGTTGATCTTGCCCCATCCCATACGTGCCTGCAGGTCGTAACGGAAAGGATTGATGTAGAAATCTTCGTGGGTTTTCACCTTGTCTTTCTTGCCATCAATTTCATACACCTGCTTGGTGTGTGAGCTGACCCGGAAACCCAGGTTCAGGCCTGCAGCCATATGAAACTTGGAGAATTCGGAATGTGAGCGGGTCTGGAATTCCAGCATCAGCGGCACGTTGATCATCATCATCGTGAGTTTGTTCTTTCTGGGCTGCCCGGTTTCAAGGACTTCATATTCCAGTTCCTGGGGGCCCTTGATCAGCAGTATGTCGTTGCTGAGCCTGTAGTTGTTCCATCCCAGCCCGATACCGGTGTATAGGCCTACCTGGTCACCCATGAGGGCGAGGGTCTGCTGGTAAAGGTTGAGGTTGACAGCCACTGATTTCTCATAACGCAGGTCGAGAAACTCCTGATCGGCAGGCAGGTTGATGCTCCGCTCAGGGGTCATGAAGCCGTTGATGCCCAATTCGAGGCCGGCCCAGTTCTTACGGAAGGAGCGCGGTTTTGGAATCTTGCGGGTGGTGACATCATCCCCGTCCACGATGGTCACTTCACGCGAGCCTACCCTTACCCTGACGGTATCAGAGAGACTCTGCGATTTGGCCACGACCACATCGTCGGCATCGACTATAGTGGAAAGACCTGACAACTCGACGGTCTGCGTCACGGGAGTCTCTTTCACCCCAAGGGTAGAGGCGCCGCTCACTTTCCCTGTGAGGACGGAAGAAGCATACACCCTGGCTGCGGAAGCCCCTGAGATATCCACCTCGGTGGTTTCAGTGGCAAGGTCAAAGGCCTTTACTTGGGAGGCTCCGGAAGCCTTTACCTGGTGAACTTTAGCAATCCCGCTTAGTGTGGCGTTGGCTGCTCCGCTGAACTCAGAGGTCAGCAATTCGGTCTCTACATCAAGGTCAAAACTGGTGGCTCCGCCGCCTACTATCTTCAGCGAAGGGGTCAGGAGGCGAACTTCAGATTTGAAGCTGCTTACCGAACTGCCCTGCAGTAAGACATACTGGGGTGCGGTTACGTGAGCTTTGATGCGTTCGAGGTTGCGAACGCTGCCAGTATATTCAAGTTCAAGGATATTGCCAGATACCTTAACCTGGATGTCAGGGATCAGGGTGCTATCGGTTTCCAACAGCACTTCATAGGTGTTGCCCTGATACAGGTAAATGGAAAAAACGCTGCCTGACTTGACGCCGGTGAACGGCTCAACCTCATAGTACTGGGCTGAGGTCAGCAGGGGGAAAAGCAACAGGGTGATGGCTGCAATGGTCTTGTTCAAAAAAGTCGTTTTCATGGTTGATTCGTATTTAACAGTTAGTGAAATTGTTTGATGGTTGCAAAGGGAAAATGATATGTTTTATTCAGCACTGCGGATGGACCCCAGGCCTGATTTGTCGATTTGTGTTTCTCCGGGATTACCATAGTATTTGATGCTGCCTACCCCGCTGAGACTTGCCCTGAGCGAGGTTGTGGCATGAACGCTGGCTGAACCGGCACCACTGAGGTCAATCTCTGTCACCTCAGTGATCAGTTCTTTGGCCTCGAGGCTGCTGGCCCCTGCCAGGTCAATGTAGTGTTCACGAACCTTACCTTCAAAGTTAATGCTGCCAGCCCCGGCCAGTTCGGTGCGTAACACTTCGGCCACGATGGCCAGATCGATTTCGGCCGCACCGCTGATATCAAAACGCAGGTCATCGCTCTGGATCACCTCTTCTGATTCAATCTTGCAGGCCCCGCCTACAGTAATCCCGCGCAGGGCAGGGTAAGTGATTGTCAGGATCATTTTGGTGGGCTTAAGCACTGCTTCACGGGTGGTGCTGACATACAGGGTTTTGCCACGTACCTCCACATCCAGGAGTTCCATCAGGTTTTCGTCGGTTTCGATGACTACCTCCAAGTCACTGCCTTGTTTAAGCACAACGTTAAAGCCTCCCTGCAGATCGATCTCATCAAAATCACTGAGGGGAATGGTGGAGGTGACCACATTGCCATCGCCCCGCGTTACCTTGCCTTCCGAATAGGTGCAGGAAGAAAGGAAAACGAACGTGACCAGCAGGGTTAAAAAAGAAAAAGTCCTGGTTGTTTGTGGTTTCATAAGCTCTGTTTTGTTTGCGTTTCAGTGGTATGACGATGTTGCCCATTAAATGTTACAGCAAAAGGAATATTTTTTTCAGAAAATTGGAAAACGTTAAAATTTTCCCTGCGGAAACAAAAAAGCCCGGTGTTCTTTTCCACCGGGCTGTGTTTTCCTATTCAGGATATTATGCTTTTGCTAATGGGCTGATTCGAATTGCCGCAGGAAACGCAGGTCGTTTTCAAAGTACATCCTCAGGTCGCGGACCTGGAAGATGTTCATGGCAATGCGTTCGATGCCCATCCCAAAGGCATACCCCGAATAAATTTCGGGGTCGATGCCGCAGTTTTTCAGTACGTTGGGGTCCACCATTCCGCATCCCATCACTTCGATCCAGCCGCTATGCTTGCAGATGGGGCATCCGGGGCCGCCGCAAATGTTGCACGACACATCCATTTCTGCCGAGGGCTCGGTAAAGGGAAAGAAGGAAGGCCGCAGACGAATCCGGGTTTTCTCGCCGAACATCTCGCGGGCGAAATAGAGCAGGGTCTGGCGCATATCGGCAAACGACACGCCCTTATCAATATACAGCCCTTCCACCTGGTGGAAGATACAATGGGCACGTGCCGAGATGGCTTCATTGCGGAATACCCTTCCCGGAGAAATGGTCCGTATGGGGGGCTTTTGGCTTTCCATCACACGCACCTGCACTGAGCTGGTGTGTGTGCGCAGGGCCAGGTCGGGGTTCTTGCCAAAGAAAAAGGTGTCCTGCATGTCGCGTGCAGGATGCTCTTCGGGGAAGTTCAGGGCGCTGAAGTTATGCCAGTCGTCTTCCATCTCGGGGCCATCTGACACCACAAAGCCGATGCGCTCGAAGATGCCGTTGATGCGGTTGCGGACAATGGAAATAGGGTGGCGTGATCCCAGGGGCGCAAAATCGGCAGGCATACTCAGGTCGGGCTGCTCCTGCCCCCCCTTGGGGCCGGAAGCCTGCTCGAGCTGTTCCTTTAGCTGATTCACCTTTTCGGTAGCCCTGCTCTTCAGATCATTCAGTTGCTGCCCCATTTCCTTGCGAAGTGCCGGTTCCACCGTTTTGAAATCCTGGAACAAGGCTGGGATGAGCCCCTTTTTGGAAAGCATCTTCACACGGAAAGCCTCCACCTGCTCTTGGGTATCGGCACGGAAAGCCTCCACCTCTTCCAGCAGGGCCTTGATTTTTTCGGTCATAGAGAAAACAGATTATGGAAGGATCTCAATAGTCATCGTTACGTCCTGAATGGGGCGGTCGGCGGCGCCAGTTTGCACGGCGGCAATTTGATCGATTACATCCAGACCCTCCACCACTTCACCAAACACGGAATAGCCGCCATCCAGGTGGGGTGTGCCACCAATGGTGGTATATACCTGGCGCTGTTCAGCGCTAAAGGTCAGCCCGCGCTGCTGTTCCATCATATCAAGCTCTTCAGGAGTCCAGACCTTTCCCTGGACAATATAGAACTGCGAACCGGAGGAGGCGCGCTCGGGGTTCATCCGGTCGCCCAGGCGCGCTGCTGCCAGGGCGCCTTTTTTATGAAACAACCCGGCCACGATTTCGGCCGGAATGGTATATCCGGGGCCGCCATTACCAAGGGCCTGGTCTGGCGCAGCGTTCCTCGAGGCTGGATCACCGCCCTGGATCATAAAATCCTTGATGACACGGTGGAAAAGCAAACCGTCATAAAATTCTTCTTCCACCAGTTTCAGGAAATTGTCACGATGTAAAGGGGTTTCATTGTATAGCTTCAGGACGATATCTCCAAAACCCGTGGTGATCTTCACCATATGGACTTCCTCCTGGGTTGGTTCCCCGGCAGGAACCTGGGTGTTCTCATCCTGGTTTTCGTTGTTGCGGGCATTGCCGCAAGAGGTCAGCAGCATCATCATCGAAAAAAGGCCAACCGTAATAAAGGAATAGCGAATTTTGTTCATAATTTGAGGTTTTTTGCAAACATCAAAGGTAAAAAAAATGACGCAGAAAGCCAATCATAAATTCTGGGGAAACAAAAAACCGCCGGGAGGAAGCGGTTTTGGATTTTTCAAAGTGAAGATTGTGCTGGCCTTAACACAGCATTATTTTTTCACCCGCTCGGGTGAATTATGGCTTCACCAGGGGATGAAAATTTTACCAGGCGCTTAAAAGCTCAATACCCCCAGCAACAAGATAAACAGGAAGATCAGTCTTAACAGATGGACCGATATCGTTTGGATTTTTTCACGCTTGGAAAAAGGCTGAAAATCGCCTTTGCTCCAGAGCTCTTCGCGCTCAAGGGCGGGATGAATCTGTTGATCGAATGGTACTTGTTTCATGGTACAGCAGAATAATGAAGAATCAGTATTTTCAAAAATGGTTGCGTTATTCTCTATCATAATCTGTACCACAAACCCAATTATTGTAGAAAATATTTTTAACTTTTCCGGAATTGAAGCCAGTCGTGCTTTTGAGGAGATTGCTGGCCGGATTTATTTGTTGATTTCTGATATCCCTCCAAGTGATGTTGCACCTTGTTCGGATGTAAATTGTCCGGAACGATACGCTTCTGTCCATTAGCGGACAATAAAAAAATCTATTAAATATTAACGGAGTTTCTGGAGGGATTTACCTCGTGATGATGCGGCTGAGTTCTTTAGCAAAGAGGCTGCGCTTGGCCTTAAGCTGGCGGTCGTTTTCAAGCAGCTGGTTGGCCTCTTCTTCGTCGGTACAAATTTTCAAACGCTCCTGGTTCTCCTCGATCATTTTTTCCAGGCGCCTGAGCTTAAAGGCATACAACACTTCCAGCAGGCTTTGCTTCAGGTTCTCCTCTTCGGTCTTCACGAAGATGCGGTGACGGGTCTTCCAGTTGTCGCTCAGGGTATGGGGTGTGCTCATCAGGTCGATGGCCAGATCCCTGACGCTTTGTTCCTCGTGGGAGAAAAAGGCCTGCTCCGAGGGGATGGTATCCTCCAGGCGGTGACGGGCAAAGATGTCGAAAATGGTCTGGCAGGCCGGATTGTCGAAGCCTAGCTTATCGTCGCTGAAATCGTCGATGATGAAATCAACGACCCGGATGGAGATGTCCATGGGTTTGCCTGCCTCATCGGCCACCTCAAATTCAATCTTTTTCCCCCCATGCTGCAGCAGCATCCGGATGACTTCCTTTTCCTGGTGGCCATTGGTCAGCTTTTGGGTTTCCTGCTGAACGGGAAGCTCAGGCCGGGGTTCCGGCAACTTCTGCGGAGGTTCGTTGCTGCGATCGCGCGTGGCCTTTTGCCGGCGCAACTTATTGACTTCCGCCACCAGCAGGCGCTCATCGATCTGCATCAGGTCGCTGCACTGCTGGATGTACAGGGTGCGGGCAATGGGCTCAGGGATGAGCGAGATGGTCTGGGCGATTTCCTTGATGAGGCCTGCCTTGCGGATGGGGTCGTTTTGCGTCTCGCCCAGCAAGAGGTTGGTCTTGAAGGAGATGAAGTCGAGGGCGTTTTTTTCCACGAACGCCTTCACCTCCACCGGGCGGTATTTGCGGGCGTAGGAGTCGGGATCTTCGCCATCGGGAAACAGCACCAGTCGTACGTTCATCCCTTCTTCCAGGATCATGTCGATGCCGCGGAAGGCGGCCTTGATGCCCGCCGGGTCGCCGTCGAACAGCAGGGTGATGTTGCTGGTGTAGCGCCGGATGAGCTTGATCTGCTCGGTGGTCAGCGAGGTCCCTGAACTGGAGATCACGTTTTCGATGCCTGCCTGGTGCATCGAGATCACATCGGTATAGCCCTCCACCAGGTAACAGTTGTCCTCACGCGAAACGGCGCTTTTTGCAAAGTACAGCCCGTAAAGCACCTTGCTCTTGTGGTAGATGTCGCTCTCGGCAGTGTTGATGTATTTGGGCTTGTTTTTTTCGCTGGTGAGGATGCGCGCCCCAAAGCCCAGTACCCGCCCCGAGAGGTTGTGGATGGGGAAGATGACCCGCCCCCTGAAGCTGTCGTACAGCTGCTGATCCTTTTCCTTGCTCAGGCTGGTATTCAGCAGGTATTCTTTCTTGTAGCCGTGCTTTTTGGCGTGAAGGGTGAAGGCGTCCCACTGATTGAGGGCATAGCCCAGCCCGAACTTGCGGATGGTCTCGAGCGAGAAGCCCCGTTCCTTCAGGTAGGTCATCCCGATGGCCTTGCCTTCCTCGTCCTTGTGCAGGATGTCCTCAAAATATTTCTGGGCAAAGGCCGAGAGGTTGAACAGGCTCTCCTTCTCATCCATCGCCTGCTGTTGCTCGGGGGAAGGCTTTTCTTCCTCGATCTCTATGCCATATTTATTGGCCAGGTATTTCAGCGCCTCGGGAAAGGTATAATGCTCGTGCTCCATCAGGAAACTCACCGCATCGCCTCCTTTACCGCAGCCAAAGCATTTGAAGATGCCCCGGGCCGGGTTCACGTTGAACGAAGGGGTCTTTTCGTTGTGGAAGGGGCACAGTCCAATGAGGTTTACCCCCCGCTTCTTCAGGTTCACGAACTCGCCCACCACCTCTTCGATGCGAACGGCGTCCATGATTTTTTCCTTGGTATCGGGTGTGATCATCCGGGGGATTTTCCTGCGAATTTACACATTATTGAATGGAATCAGGAAAGAAAAAATCACAAGATGAGGGCATAGTGTAAAGGGTTTATTAAACTTTTAACCGGCTTCAGCGAATGGGAAAGGCCTGGCTTAGTCCCGGGTAAATTGCAGTTTGCATTGGCGGCCATCGAATTGATTTCTTTTACAAGAAATGAAAGCCGCTCATTTTCCTGTTCCTCCTGGAAAATTTCTTTTAGCAAACTCACCTGATGGACCTGTTTCTTATACCTTTTTTTTGAATAAAACAATGCTCTTGCCTCCTTGCAGAATCTTCAGATCAATGTTTTGCTTCTGGCATTTCTCAATCATGAAATCAAAACTCTTACCTGTATTGTCTATGATTGGAGAAAACAATTCCAGGTTACTGCTCAGAGGAGTGAAGAAGTTATCCCAATGGATCGGGATGACCAGGTCTGGCTTGAGTTTTTCGATGCTGTTCTCCCAGAGTGTGTTTTTAAATTCTATGCTTTGGTGGGCAATATTTCCAATGCTAAAAAATACCACATCAGCTTTATACTTGTCACGCATTCCTTCCACGTAATTGGCACTTGGGATAATGTAAATGCTTTTGCCAGCATGCTTTATGAGGAAATCATAAGAACCACCCTCAACATATTTAAAAACCCATGCAGGCTGGCTTAGTGGCCGGTCGATGGCATGGCCGATATTGTTGTTGAAAAAGCTCGGGGGAGAATGCCTGGCCGATATGGCAGTAATGCTGAAAGCACCCATGTGGACTTCTCTTCCCGGTTCGAGGGGAGCCATTTGTTCTTCACCGAGTCCGCCTCCCCGTGCAATGTTCAGGGTGGAGGGGGAACCAAACAGCACGGCCCCTGTTCTTTGAGTAACATAAGCCACATCAAAGGCGTGATCATAGTGCGAGTGGCTTACGAAAATGGCCTTAACCCTGTTAATTTCATATTTTGAAATCGCATTGTCCACTTTCTTGCGATCGGTATGAATCTGGCTGGTAACCACTTTCCATAAACCATGCCTGCTGAAAAACCCGTCAGTAAGAATCTGGGTTTCTCCGTCATCAAGCAACAGAGAGGTTGCCCCAAGAAAGGTCACTTTTACACTTCCGTTGGACGGGTTATCCAAATCTTGTGTAAACAAGGATTCATAATCCTTTATTCCTCGCGAATGCCTGAACATTATACAAGCTATTAATTATATGTTGAACGTTAATGCCACCAATATATAGATTAAAGCCTTTTTCATAGCAGTGAATGGTGCTTAATTATCCTGATTCAAACCAAGGAAAATAAAGAGAAGCTTTCCACTAAACAAATTTAATTTAAAATCAGTATAAATTTTTCCAATACTTGCAATCATTAATGCCTGGCTAACAAGACCGGTTTAACTGTATATTTTTCCATAGCCTTTGAACACGTGTTTAAAATTCAATATCTTTGCGACGCTTTTTATACAAAAAGCGCCTATTGAGCCCAGTGTAAACTAAAACGGAAAAATAATGGAAACGAATTACCTGACTGATTTGATGCTCCCCTTATCGCTGGCCATTATTATGCTTGGCATGGGCTTGTCGCTTACGCCTGCCGATTTCAAGCGTGTGGTGCTGTATCCTAAGGCTGCAGCCATAGGTTTTGTCAACCAGATTATTTTGCTGCCACTGGTGGGTTTTTTGCTGGTTTATCTTTTTGGCCTGAACAACCTGGAGCTTGCTGTAGGTATCATGGTGCTGGCAGCCTGCCCGGGAGGCCCCACCTCGAACCTGATCAGTCACATCTCCCGCGGCGATACCGCCCTGTCCATTACCATGACAGCCATCTCGAGCATGGTGGCCATTATCACCATCCCCCTCATCGTGAACTTTTCGCTGGCACATTTCCTTCAGCAGGGAGAGTATGTGCCCCTGCCCGTTTTTGAAACCATTGTTAAACTGACCCTTGTCACCCTGTTGCCCGTAACCATTGGCATGTTCATCAGGTCCAGGGCCAGGAAGTTTGCCTTTAAAATGGATAAGCCTGTTAAAATCGTGTCGGGTATCCTTTTGTTCCTCATCATTTTTGCAGCCATCAACACCAACCGCGATATTTTTGTGCAATCCTTCAGGGACGTGGGTCCCATTGCCCTGGCATTAAACCTGGTCATGCTCTTCTTTGGGTATTTATCGGCAAGAATGGCAAAGCTCAACATTACCCAAAGCATTACCATCTCTATTGAAACAGGGATCCAGAACGGGACCCTGGGAATATTGATCGCAAGCACCCTTCTGCTCAATGACGTCATGGCCATTTCACCTGCCATCTACAGTTTAATCATGTTTATGACCGCCGGTTTTATTATTGCCTGGATGAACCTCAGGTTCAGGGGTAAAAGACTGGTGGTGAGATAAGGAAAAGGACAGAGGGAAACTTCATTCAACCCGTGACTAAAAAAACGGGAATAAGCAGCCTGTTCACTTTCACTTAGATGGCCTGAGGCCTTTGTGCCTCATTGGCCTTTGCTGCTGTCTTCAAGGGCCTTATACACTTTCATGAAAATACTTTCCTTCTTGTTGGGTGTGATCATCCAGTGGCTTATCCTGTAAAAAAGAACAGAAAATTCCAATTTTTTCAAGATTATTACCGGCCGTTTCGCCTTGCCATGCAGTAATTTTTTGTAAGGCCCAAATAAATCAATGGATCCTGTGGGTCTTTTTTAAAACAAGGGATGAAATTATCCTCGAATCATTCATTTAATTGCAACGCTTTATGAAATTTCGATTTGCTTTTTTACCGTCCATTTTTCTCCTGTTTCTTTCCGTTGCCCTGATGACGCAGACCCAGGCACTGGTAACGGGCAACTTCGAGCCTCCTGCCAAATTTGAAGCAGGGTCCTTAATCATCAGGCCGCTGATTGCCCACGATGTGATGAGCCACCATTCAAAGGGGCCAGGAGGCACCGACCCTCATTATGGCCTGCCAATCCCCTCACTGGATATGCCTGTGAACGATACCCCCTCGCAGGACGACCTCTTGGGGCTGGAATATCCCCAGCGCAGAATCCCTCTGCCCAACTCCTTTTCCTACCCCGTGGTAGATGCTGAAACCGGTAAAATGATCGGTTGTGTGCATCTCAACCATTCCAGCGATCCTGCCCACGATGCTGAAGTGACCTGGTGGCTCAGGGCCGGCTCAGCCGAAAACAGCCTGTACCAAACCTTTTCTGAAACGGTTAAGGCGTGGGTCAACGAGGAATGGCCTTTCAAGAATCCTGACTTTAATGGCCGGGCCATCGC
Source organism: Bacteroides sp. (assembly GCA_036351255.1). NCBI lineage: Bacteria > Pseudomonadati > Bacteroidota > Bacteroidia > Bacteroidales > Bacteroidaceae > Bacteroides > Bacteroides sp. The sequence goes on along the minus strand of JAZBOS010000093.1, from coordinate 1,471 downwards.
CCTGAACGACTGATTGCCATTCGTGTAACATCTTTCTTTCAGGCTCGGTCCAAATCCTGAGTTTAGACGTATCATAAACGGGTCATAAACGTTTTAAAACGTTTATGCCCCGTTTATGATACGAACGAAATAAGACCCTGGTAGGGAGCAGAAAGGGCGAAAAAAAGGCAATAAAGTTTTCAGGAACACCCTTTTGGGGGCTCCTAAAAGGAATGCCGCTAAATAATAAAGATGCAAAGGGTTAAGCCATTACAGGGCTGATTTGGCTTATCGGGCCACTTTAACCTTGATGGCCGAGGGTCCCTTGGGACCCATCTCCACCTCAAAGCTTACCAGGTTGCCTTCCCTGATCTCTTCGAGGGTGTTGTTCACGTGCACGAAAATGCTTTCCTGGGTTTCGGTGTCCTTGATGAAGCCAAAGCCTTTCGATTCGTTCAGGAAGCTGACAATGCCCTTGCGGATGGGGTCGTAGGGGATGTCTTCCTTTTTGGGGGTGCTGACCTCAATTTCTTCGGGATCAATTTCTTCGATGTCTTTGGGGTCGGGCGGGGTGGAGCTAAGGTTGCCAAAGGCGTCCACGTATGCGATCATATCGTCGAGGCTGCCGGAAGTATCTTTATCTCTTTTTTCCAGTCGCTTCTTTTCCTTTTCCTTGCGCTTTTTCTCTTTTTTGTTTCTTACTTCCTTCTTGCCGTAACTGTCTTGTGATCTGCCCATTTGGTGTTTTTCGTGATTTTATTTTACGTTGGTTTTTTGGCCCGGAGCCGGGCCGGTTTGTGCAAAGATAATCAAAATGCAGGGGTTTTTGGGTAATTTATTGAATATTAAATAAAAAGGAAATGGCAGGAAGATATGGGGGAGGTCTTTTCTGTGGAAAAGGCTGAGAAGAGTCTTGTGATGACAAAAAATCTATCCATAGGATCAAACAATAAACTTTCATAAATTTGGTTGAGAATAATAGGATCATTTCCCCGTGCTTTCATAAAATCAATGCAATGGATATAAGGAAAAGTTTTTTTTTCGTGCTGGTAGTGGGTTTTACCCTTGCCTTTTTTCCAGTGAACTCAGCGCTTGCGCAGGATGCGGCAGGGGAACCTGAGGATGTAACCCTGCGGGGGCAGTACGAGGAGGTGCAGCGGCGCACGCGCATCTACGACGGGTTTCGGGCCATCCGCGAGGATATGTTTCAGGACCTGCGCAGGCAGTCGCTCGACTCGCTCAACCAGGCCCGCCAGCGGATCAGCGCCCTCGAAGGCGAACTGCAGGAGGTGAACGCCCGCCTTGACCAACAGGCCGGGCAACTGGAGGAGGCTGAGGCCGCGCGCGACCAGGCCATTGCCAACAAGGACAGCATCCCCTTCCTGGGCAAACCCCTGAAGAAAGGGTTTTACAATGCCCTGGTCTGGTCCATCATTGGCATCCTGGCCTTGCTGGCCCTGGTGATGCTGGTGGTAAGCCGCAATGCCCGCCG